>DATDXK010000071.1:0-4317 GCA_035289345.1 Candidatus Nanoarchaeia archaeon | reverse complement strand
AAAAATTTCGCTGGGTGTAAAACCCCGCCCTTTAGGGCGAAATTTTTGCATGCTAAAAATGCGTAGTTGAGAAACCGCCTCTTTTGAAACCTCGTCATTTATGGCGAGGTGAGGCGGTTTCACGCATTTTTATCATTTTATCAAAAATGGGCCTTGGAATAAATACGGCCATCAGTTAGCGGCAGAAATTATTTATAATCTGTTGAGGAATACTGTTAAAGGCCAATCTGATTAAAAATAGTCTGCCTAGTAAAAAAAAAGTTTAAGTGGATTAACAGTTAACCGCATTAAACTAAATTTAAAACAAATCGCGATAAAAATGTCAGAAAATAACTATCTGTTGAAGGAATTATGGCTGTTCTTGAAAGTCAGGAAAGCCTGGTGGCTGGCTCCAATAATTATCCTGCTGGTTCTGGCTGGAATATTAATCGTGTTTGGCCAAAGCAGCGCCTTGTCGCCGTTCGTCTATGCCTTGTTTTGAAATCCTTCAGGCTGTTTTTCTGGAGTCCAAATAATTTAGGGCCTTTCTGGGAATAATTAAACAAGCTTTTTAAGTTACTGCCTTATTCTGCAGCCTACAGATAGATCAAGGCGAATTAAGGCTAATGAAACAAGAAAGCTTGAACAGAGAAAGCGGCATGCAACTGTTATACATGATTGGCTCCGGTCCGGCTAGCGTGTCTTGCGCGAAAGCTCTGCTGGTAAAATGATATAAAGTTGTCATGCTGGATGCGGGCCTGGAATTAGAGCCAGAGAAGCAAAGCAGGATGCTCTGAAAAAAAAATTTAAGAGCAAAGACCTAAGGACAGCAGATCCGCGATTGCTGGCGCAGTTAAGAAGCCAGATAAATCCATTTAATAAAAATCCAGAAAAATTAATCTATGGATCGAATTATTATTTATCAAGGCGTAGAGAAGCATCTTCCGATCAGCATCAACCTAAACAAAACTTATCCAGGAAACCAGCTTAAATATAAATAATTTAAAAATGAAACAGCTTAAATGCGCCATAACCGGCGCTAACGGATATGTAGGCTCCCATCTCTGTAATACTCTTTTGAAGCAAAACTATATTGTATGTGGAATGGGGAGGCATAACTCAAAACAGTTATCTAGAAATATACCTTATTCTCTCGGCCAGAAGCTCAGCCCAGAACTGTTTAAGGGCCTGGACGCTTTAATTCACTGTGCTTACGATTTTTCTTTGAGGAAGAAAGAAGACATAGAGAGAATCAACATTAAATCTTCGATAGAATTGCTTACTGCAGCCAAGAGCGCTGGAATTAAAAAAATAGTTTACATCTCTTCGCTCACTTCTTTTCAGGGCACCAGATCCAGATATGGGCAGGCTAAATTAGCGGTCGAACAAGAAGCCGAGAAGTTGGGGGCAGTTATTGTCAGGCCGGGCTTGATTTTTGGCCGCAATGCCGGCGGGATGATTGGCAGCTTAAGCCGGCTGGTTTCAGCTCTAAGAATTGTCCCAGTCATCGGCTCGGGAAAGCAAGATTTTTATTTATGTCATGTCGATGACCTGGCCAATTTGCTGCTGGAGCTTATTTCAGATGGCCAGACAGTACCAAACCCCATCTATGCCGTTTCTGGGACGACTCACACCTTTAAGGAAATTCTTCAGGCCCTGGCTGCGGCTAAAGGGCGAACAATTTATTTTTTTCCATTGCCTCTTTTTTTAACTTATTTTTCACTTGTTTTCCTGGAAAAATTAGGCTGGAGTGGAAATCTGAGGAGCGACAGTCTTAATGGGCTGAGATATCGCAATAAAAATGTTGATTTAACTTCATCCCGGCAATTAAATACTTCCTTTAGGCCATTTAACAGGTACACCCTGCAAGAGTAGCTGGGGTTTTTTTTACTCAATTGATTTGACTTCACTGGTTTTACTTAGGTGAAAAACAACAACTTACTTGATTATTCCCACCACAATAGCCCGGGCATGGTCAAAACTGTAATTTACCTTAGCCTGATCTTTCCTAACTTCCTGCCAGCGGTTAAAAAAACGTGTTTTTTTCAGGTAAGTTTCGTTAGCAAAGCCAAACTGATTATTAAAAATTAACAGGTCAACATCTTTATTATAGCCCAAGGGCATAGTTATGAACATCGAACCATTTTTAGCCAGGCAATTTTCTTTCAGGTTCTTAACTGCTTTCAGCGTCCCCAGAGGATCCTTAAGATCGTCATCAAACCCCACATGCTCTAAAGTAGAGATTGATATTATCAAGTCATATTTTTTAGAAGGCTTGTAATTAATTACATCTTCATTGACAATGCCTGCTCCTGTTTCAAATTTGTCTAAAACTACTCCCGGAAGCATGGGATAATAATGCCTTAGAACTGCGCCAACTTCCAAAATATTGCCGGTCTTAAGCTGCTTTAGCTGCTGCCTGAGATGGTGCAGGACAATTGGCACTTCTACTGCCCTCTCGGTAGCCCAGCTAATATTATGCCGATGGGCCAGGTATTTCAATTTCTGCCCTTGGTAACAAAAGGACTTATTTTTCAAAGCAGATTTCATTATTGGAGTTACTGTTCTGAATCCCAGCCGTTTTAGATAATGGACAAATCGCACCAGAAAGGGCAGGAATCCTTCCCTCTGCAAAACTTTTACGGCTTTGCTAACCCTGCCGCTATATCTTTCACGATACTTGTTTAGACCTTCCATCTCTCCGTATAATTTAAGCGAGGGCATGATTGTTAGCGGTTAAATAATTTAAGTGGTTATGGCAGATAGCCTTGCTATAAATCATTAGACGGTTAAATTGTTATTATTAAAGCTTGTTAATTTTAGAAACTATACACGTAGAATTATAATCAACTAGCCCTTACAGCCAGCCTTTTCTCGCGATAGGCTCAACTAACATAGCCTTAACCAGCGGCTTTTTTTCAGCTTCACCGGAAATAAACTGTTCCAGCTTTTCTTTAGCTTCAGCGTCAGGGATTTGCCGCGGCGGATGCTTGAAAAAGAATAGCGATGCTTCTTCTATCGCCCCGCTTAAGCCCCGGTCCATAGCCAGCTTGGCGCAGCGGATGGCGTCAGCAGCGATGCCTGCTGAATCTGGAGAATCCTCCACGGTAAGGTCAATGCGGTATTTGGTAGGTATATTTCCCCAGATGTTGCCATCTAAAGTTATGACTGCCGTTTTTTCATCTTTCTGGCCGTCACGCCAGCCGTGGCCCTTCTTGCCAGACATTCCTTCGCCTTCACCGGGGCCAAAATATGCTTCATGCTCTAACTTTTGACCTTGAAGAAGGCTGACTACTGATTCCTGCTTGCTGGCCAATTTATGTTTCAGCCGGTGCTCTGCCGTCATGTTAAGAAAATCAGTATTCCCACCTTGATTGTATTGGGTAGTCGTCCTTATTTTCAAGCCGCGGTCAACTGCCGCCTGCACCAGCATGCGGTGAAGGTAAGTTGCTCCCAGCTGGGACTTGACATCATCGCCAATCACCGGCAAGCCAGCGTCTTTAAACCGTTTAGCCCATTGTTGATTAGAAGCGATAAAACTAGGGATGCAATTGACGAATCCGCAACCGGCATCGATGGCTGCCTGCGCATAAAAACGGGTGGCTTCCTCTGAGCCAACGGGCAGGTAATTAATAACGATATCTACTTTATACTTTCTAAGTATTGCTGTTACATCTGCCGGCCGGTCATCAAGAGGAATAAAGGTTTGGTCCTTGTTAGGGTGATCCAGCATATGTGGTGAAACCCCGTCTAAAACCGGACCCATAAATACTGGAGCATTAAGGTAAGGCACGGAATAAATAAATTTTGTGCAGTTCGGCAGAGCAAAAATTGCTTCCGAGAGGTCCTTGTTAACTTTCCGGGCATCAATGTCAAAGCCAACTACTGGCTTGATATGAGTAACCGCATACCCGCCAATGTAATGGTGCATGATTCCAATAGCAGTGTCAATATTATGATAATACTCAATTCCCTGCAGCAGGCTGCTGGCGCAGTTGCCTACGCCGACGATAGCTACTCTAATCTCTTTAGTCTTGAACATTTCACGGGCTAATTCCAATTCAGAATACTCATCAATGTCAATCCATTTATGCTCTCCAATATCCACAGCAAACATTTGGCCCTTTTTAGCAAAAATGCTGACGGCAGCGCTCATGGAATCGGTATGATCTTTAGCAGCTCTGATTTCATCAAAGATCAGGGGAGAGCACTTGAACAGTCCACAGTCAACGGCCTGGTAATCTGTATAATTTTTATTAACTCCTACAATTAAGTTGTTGCTTAACTGTACTTTGGCAGCATCGCCCAGCCAGGAGATGGTATCGATTTTTTTATCCA
>DATDXK010000070.1:0-4182 GCA_035289345.1 Candidatus Nanoarchaeia archaeon | reverse complement strand
AGCGATTTAGTCAAAAAGAGTTCCGTGGCCGGGTCAAACAGCTTGATTTGCTGGGCATGCTCCCGGATAATTTGCTCTTCAATAAATTCTGGATCAGAGTTGGCAATCTTGATTTCCTTGAATTCTTCCGAGTACAATTTGGCCGTATTTTTCAGGATGAAGTAAGCGCCTTGGGCTGACAAAGACTGGATGATTTCATTAAAGGCGATAGCGGAGACTTTTCCCGTGCTTAACTTTCCTTTCAGCCGGATGGTGACAACTGCATCTTTAACAGGTTGTGTTGAACACAGTTCTGACAAGGCCAACTCTGCTTGTGATGATGACAGGCCATCACAGTTAAGCACAATTGTCCGGCGTGGCTTGATTTCCAAGGGCTGCCACCGAATTTGCTGGATGTCATCTGTGACAGTAATCAGGTTGTAACCGCCATGCCCATATTGCTCTAATTCAGAAAAACTGTTAGGAAACAAGGCTCCAGGGTAAGACATCACGCCAACTCCGGGAACTTCCTTAATTGTTGGATGGTGAATATGCCCGCCAGCATAGTAATTAAACCCTTTCGGAAAAAAAGAGGCTGGCTGGGAATCAATCATGTTAAGGTGTCCAGGGACTAATTCAGTTACTGTGGTGTGAAACATAAAAATCTTATAGCCTGGTTCTGATTCCAGGCTGCTTCGGCTTAAGTTTTCATAATGGGCCTTATCCAGCAAGCCTCTTCGGCCAATAATCCCGGTTATTTTAGCTCCAGTCCGTTTATCAACTGTAAATTGCAGTTCCAGCTCTTTAGTTTCCGGATTAATTTTGCCTTTGCAGACATTAGTCACCAGCCCGGCTTTTTCTAACACATCAATCATAGTTTTGCCGCTGGGAGAAAAGTCATGCGACCCGGCAATGACATAGACCGGAATATTATTGCTCTGCAATTCCCTTAATTTTTCGGCCACCAGCTTAAGGGTATCTATCGACGGCAGGGAAGTATTAAAAATATCTCCGGAGAAGAGAATAAAATTAACATTATCAGCAATACATTGGTCAATCGCCTTAAGGAAGGATTGGGCTGACAAGTCCCGTATCTTTTCTTCACGCCAGGAGCCTAAATGCAAGTCCGCTAAATGGGCATATTTCATTAAGTTTTAATTGATAGCTGATAACTGTTGGTTTAAATCGTTTTAGATAGTGTTAAGTAAAGATTGCAATTATCTCAACATAAAACTTTTTTTTATTAAGCTTGTCTTGACGAAAAGAATATAAACATAATTGAATTCTTCAAGTGCAATGAAAAAGAGCGTGATTTTGTTGTTAGCGCTAGTTTTAATTTATGGCTGTTCCGGGCAAGATACTTTGTTTGGAAAAGCTATCGCTCCAGATCAAAGCTGCATTTCCATCAGCAAGCTGGAAATAATTAATGACCGCGCCGTGCCCAGAAATAATGAACTGGCTTTCTCAGGAATACCCGTTCCCCGTAATTTTAATGGCAATGGCTTGTTAAGTACCAGCAATTTGGTGGTATTTGATGAAAATTCTAATCAACCAGTCCCAGCGCAATTTAGAGCCTTATCTCGCTGGGCAGCTGGGCCAAACGATAATGCGCCAATCCAATGGCTGGAAGTTTCACTAACCGCCAGCGTTTCTGCAGCATTGGCAGAGGGGCAATTAGCACGTAAGGAATTGGAATTATTCAATTGCCCCACGCCCCCTTCCGGATTAGCAACTACTTCACTGGCTAACGGCCTAGTAATTAATACCGGAGTGGCTCAATTTCAGTTAACCAATAGCCCGGCTATTTTTCAGTCCATAACTTATAATGGAAATCAAGTGCATACTGGTGGAGGGGGCCCTCGGTTAGTTGATGGGAATAATCAAGAATTATCTGCAGCAGATACACAATGCCAACTAGTAGATAATGGAGTTATCAAGGCAGTTGTCGAATGTAAAGGGCATTTTGGGACCGACCAGCAAAGCAGTTGCGGCCAAGCGCCGGGATTTGCCTCCCGTTTGACTTTTATCCAAGGCAGCGGAGATGTTCTGCTGGAATTTGATTTGTTTAATGAATGCGGCAGTGGAGCTCGGCCCAGCGACGGGGAAGGGCAAAATCTACGTTATCAGGTGCAGAATGTCCGTTGGGATCTTCCTTTAAATCTGGTTAATCCAACCACTTACGTGTCTGGTGGAAATCAAATTTATGAAGGCCAGGGAAATGTCCGCCTGGAGCAGCATTTAGGCAGCTTAAATAATGGAGTCAGCTCTTGGAGAAGGGCCAGCATCAGGCGCGCTGGTACCCAGCTGGAACAAGCTGAATTTTTTTCTCGCCCAATAGTGGCTATCGGTGACCAGCAAGTGACAGCTACAGCTCAGCTGGCGATGATGCGCTACCGTGAGCCGCAAGCGCTGGCTACTAGTGGCAATCAGCTACAACTTTATTTTTTAAGCGAGCCAAGAAGAATCGGGGTCGCACAAGGAATGTGGAATTTTGCTAAATTAAGTTTCTCTGGCCCAACAACAGAACAGCTATTGCAGCAAGAGCGTGACCAAGGAATTTTGAAAATAGAGCGTGGATTGCTGGTGCATGCTCCCGTACAAGCGACTAATGCAGCCAGGGTTTTCCCAACTTTGCCTTCAATACAAGCTTTGCAATCGGGAGCCGGGCAGTTATATCTTCAAATTATTAGCGATGCGCATGACAATACCGTGCTAGCTGGCCGGCAATGGGACAGAACCAAAAATTATGGGCCGTTTAACTGGCCAGATTACCAGTTTGACCGGGAAGTGTTGGAATTCTCCACGCCTGAAGACCATGTTGGCGAGTCAGATTATTGGAGCGCCACTTCCAGCGAATTCAAGCAGTGGTTTGTTGATGGGGACCCAAAATGGATTTGGGATTTCTCCTTTTGGGAAGAAAATTTGTTGTGGAAAACCATTGCTTACAACCCCGGATCCAGGTGCGGGACTAGTGGAGATACCACCAGCGGTTTTGGTGTAGGCGTGCCAGGAACCGGTGATGGATTAAGGTACAGGGAAAGCCAGGGCTCAGATGATTATTTTTATAACATGGGTTCTGATGAAGGATATGCCATTCGGCCCAATTATGGCTTGCGTGATGCTTTTGGCTGTGCAGGAAATACCTTCATCAACCGCTATGAGCCGCTGGATCCTGAACCTAGGACGGTAGATGATCGGGATGTTAGATTATTTGTTATCATCAGGCAGGTTTCACAGCACGTCAACGCTTTGCGCTATGCGGCCCAATTTGTGCCTCAAGGCAATGCTGCCTATCAAACTGAATTGCGCAACACGATGCAGGAATTTGTCCGCGATAATTTATTCGGCGGAATTTTCTGCCAAGATGATACTAATAATGTTCCAACTTGCAGAAGTGACGCGCCCTTTATGAACAGCGCCATAAACTTTGATGTATTCCGTTCTTACTTATACAATTGGGGAGATATCAATGGCAGAATCAGGGCCGCTTTAGTAACTCATGCCCGAGAATTTTTCCGGCAAGGGATGGCTACGGGGGCTGGTGTTAACGATCGGCCAGGCTTAGCTAACACTTTATATGGCGATTGGCTGCAGCAAATGGTCTGTACTTTTTCCTCAGCTGGAGAACTGCAATCCTGCCGCGCCTTTCCGGAAGGAGACGATATTCCTTACAACCAAGAACGGCCTTCTCATCTTTCAGCTTTATTGATGGCTCATGAACTGGATCCCAGCATTAATTTTTGTAATGTGGCTAGAACTGTATTGCAGCAAGCGGTACAAACTTCGTTCTATGACGCTGATGACGGCTATTTTACTCGTGGCGCTGGCTGGTGGAAAGGCGCAGCGCAAGTGCTGCGGGAGGTAGTTCACGGCATCGGCATCGCTGAAACGTGCTTGAGCAGTTCAGTTCCACCTCCGTCTTTTCCTCCATCACCAATAGATACGACACTTTCTTCAACACCACATTCATCACCACAACCAGCAGGTCAAACCTCGGGAGGTTCAGGATCTGGCAGTTCTGGGTCTGGAGGCACTGGATCTGGAGGCACTGGTAGTTCCGGCCAATCATCAGGTGATTCTGCTCGTGGCTCATCAGGCCAGCCTTTAGATAACAACGATCAGGATCTAGTCAATCCAGATTTAGGTGATGTTAACACTGACAATCAGTTGGATCTGGACGATGTATTTGCAGTTATCGATCAT
>DATDXK010000069.1:0-6052 GCA_035289345.1 Candidatus Nanoarchaeia archaeon | reverse complement strand
AAAGCGAGTTCAGCAAATATAAGGATTCAAAAGCGCAGAAAAAATTAGCCGTGGGATATGATTATTTTATTGCTCAGGCCAATTTAATGCCCAAGATTGCTGCAGGATTTGGCAAAGTCCTGGGAACTAGAGGCAAAATGCCTAACCCCAAACTGGGCTGTGTTGTTCCGCCTAGCGTCAACTTGGAGCCGTTAGTCAAAAAATTAAATTACACTTTACGTTTGGCGGCCAAGAAAGGCCTGAATCTGCAGTGTGTGGTAGGAAAGGAAGGCCAGGCTGAGGAAGAGATCATTGACAATATCCTTGCTGTCTATCAGGCAGCAGCAAAAAACCTGCCTAATGAAATTCAAAATATCAAGAATGTATCCTTAAAGACTACGATGGGCAAGCCGGTGAAGATTTAATGGCTAGTGAAGAAAAAAAACTATTTGTACAGGAATTGGTTCAGTCAATTAAAGCCCATCCTCTGATTGGGATTGTTAATTTGCACGGGCTTCCGGCACAGCAGCTGCAGAAAATGCGAGCCCTGCTTCTAAAAAATAATATTAAATTAGTGATGGCCAGGAAAAAGCTGCTGGAATTGGCTATCCAAGGATCCAGCAAAGAGAATATTGAACAGCTGACAGAAAAAATTATGGGCATGCCGGCCCTGTTATTCAGCAACAGCAATCCTTTTGCCTTGTACAAAATAATTCAAAAAAACAAATCTCCGGCCTCAGCTAAAGTCGGGCAAGCAGCCCCAAGAGATCTTATTGTTAAGGCCGGTGCCACCAATTTTGCGCCAGGGCCGATAATTTCAGAATTTGCCGCAGTGGGGATCAAGACTAAAGTGGAAGCCGGCAAGCTGTCGGTCATCAGTGATACGGTGATTGCCAAGGAAGGGGCGATTATTTCTGCTAAGGTGGCTGAAACATTAAAACGGTTAGATATCAAGCCCATGGAAATCGGCTTAAGCCTGGTCGCGGTATGGGAGAACGGCCTGGTATTTAATGCCCAGCAATTACACCTTGACGAAGCTGAATACCTTGGCTTAATCATGTCTGCCGCCCAGGGGGCGATTAATTTGGCTGTGGAAGCGGCCTACACCTCGCCGGAAATAATGGAACTGTTGCTGCAAAAGTCCTTCCGGGAAGCTGAAGCTTTGTCCTTGGAACTGCATTTAATTGACGATTCGATGGCTGAGGAGATAATTGGCACAGTGGAGCAGCCAGCTGCTGAAAGTGAAAAAATTAATAGTCCAAAAGATGGAAGTAGAAATAGTAGTGAGAAAATCCAGAAAGAGGTCAATAGAGACGCTGCTGCTAACGAGGATGAAGAAGTAAATGAGGCCGTTAGAGAAGAAGCCGCAATGATAACTAAACCAGCGGTAATTTTAAGAGAAGAAAAAAAGAAACCAGTACCTTTGACCGAAACAAACGTTACTGATAGCCTTCCGACGGCCCAGGAATTGATCAGGCAAACCTTGAATAGGGCTTTTGAAAAAGATAATGCTGCAATTAGAGCTGAACGGGCGACGGCTAAAGCCCTTTCCGCAGAGAAGCTGGTGGAAGATGAGTTAAAGATTGCCAGCCTGGAACAGGCCGAAAAAAAGGCTAAAAACAAGAAAGACGCGTCCGTAGCAGAAGCTGAAGAATTGTACCAAAAGCTTAAGAAAACCGGCACGTTAAGGAATTGATCGTGCTATGATGCTGACACCAACGCAACTATAAAACTAAGTAAAAATGATCAGTGACACACTAACAATAACTAAAAAAAATCATTGGAGGAAAATAACATGGAATATATCTATACTGCAATGTTGCTTCATAAGGCAGGCAAAAAGATCACTGAAGATGCTGTCAAAAGTATCTTAAAGGCAGCAGGAGTTGCCGCTGATGAAATCAGAGTTAAAGCCTTAGTCGCTGCGCTGGAAGGCCTGGACATTGACGAGGCCATCAAGAAAGCTGCAGTAATGGTTATGCCAACAGCAGCAACAGCAGGAAGCGCTGCTCCCGTACAGGAAGCAAAGAAAGAAGAAAAATCCAAGGAAGAAGAGCAGAAAGCTGAAGAATCGGCAGCTGCTGGGCTGGGAGCTTTATTTGGATAAAATCAACATTTTTATTTTTCTTTTTTTTTAGAAATGGTTAAAAATAATAGTGGATAGATTATGGTCAAGCATGTTTCTAACGGCGATAATTTAAAAGAATCATTTGCTAAATTTAATTCTCTTAAAGAGCTGGAGCAGGACTTATTTAATAACCTCAGGTTCACCAGGGATAAGATTAGGCAGACCATAACTAAAACTAAGTTCATGCGCCAGGAAAGAGATGACCTCACTTCAGAAGTGAAAGAGTTAAAGCAGCAGCGGAATCAGTTTAACACTGTCGTTAAAGAAAAAGGCCGAAGCAGCCAGGATATTAGAGACAAAAGCAGAAAACTGCCATCAGAGGAATATGTAAGCTCTAAATCTATCAAGACTATGATCGATGGCTTGGAGCGGAAAATTGAGACGGAGGTTATGCCGTTTCCCAAAGAGCTGGAGCTGCGAAAGAAGATTAAGGGACTCAAGGAAAAACACCGGCAGTTAATGGAACAATATAAGCTAATTAAGGAAGTCAGGGCTGCTTCAGCTGAGTTTAAGGAAAGCCAGAGCCAGGCTAAAGAAGTTCATCAGGCGATGCATGTGAAAGCACAATTCTCACAGGCCAAGCATGAGGAGCTAAAAAAATTATATGATGAATTAAGGGCTCTAAGAAAAACTGAGAAAGAGCAGTCAGTAGAGCATTGCAAGCTTAAAACTGAGCTGGACCAGTTAAGGGAGCATATTGATCAGATAAAGAAAAAAGAACAGCTGGACCGGGATGAAGGCAAAGAGTTAGAGCATAACCAGTATCGGGAAAAAGTAAGGCAGAAAACGGAAGAAGTAAAAGAGAAGCTTAGAGCCAGGAAAAAATTAAGCACCGAGGATATTTTAGCTTTTCAGGCAGGAGATTAAAAGCTGCTTTGCAGAGATATCCTTTTAGGAACACTTTTAAAAAGCTCTATCATATGGAAAGAGCATTATTTTCTATAAAAACATTCAGCCCTTTTTGGGATATAACATATGCGATCGCTCAGACCGTCCCACAATTCATAAGTTTGAAATACTTTTTCTCGTCTATAAAATAAAACTAGAACGGAATTATGGGGCGGACTGAGGAATTAAACCCCCATCATCTCCCTTAATTCTTCTGACGGTCTCCAAGGCGGTTCAAAAGTTATTTCAATCTCCACATTTTCTGCCCCTCTCTTTTTAATGTCTGATTTGATCTCTTCCACCATCTGCGGGCCGTAAGGGCACATCGGTGAAGTAAAGGTCAGTTTTACAAAAACGTTATTGTTTTCAATCTTTATTTCATAAATCAGCCCCAAGGTCCAGACATCGATGCCCAGCTCCGGATCCTGGTAAGTCCTGCAAGCTTCAATCACTTTTTCCTTGGTAATCATTCTAGCTTCTCCAGTGCCACTTTGCCGATGCCCGCAAATCCCTCTCGGTTAATTTCCTGAGCTAATTCATAGCCTCCCTGCTTAATAATCCTGCCTTCATGAATTATGCTGACCTTATCCGGCTGCAGAAATTCTAAGAACTGACTGTAATGCGTAATCAATAAAATAGCCATGCCGGTCTTGGCTTTAATTCTGTTGATCTGTTCAGCCACTAACCTAATGGCATCAACATCTAAGCCTGAATCAATTTCATCCAGCAAAGCATATTTTGGCTCCAATAAAGACAATTGCAGCATCTCGTTCCTCTTCTTTTCACCGCCAGATAATCCGGCATTCAAGTCGCGCCGTGAAAAAGAGGAATCAATACCCAGAAGTTTCATCTTCTCCTGCAGCAATTTATAAAAATCAACTACTGAATATTTTGCTGATTCATCACGCTGGTTGTTTACGGCAGTGCGAAGAAAAGAATGGAGGCTTAGGCCGCTGACCTCTATTGGATACTGGAACGACAAAAATAACCCTGCTTTAGCCCGTTCATTGGCTTTGGCTAGAGTAAGATCCTTCCCATCAACCGTGATTGACCCGGAAGTGATCTTGCATTTAGTGTCACCCATGAGAGCATTAGCCAGCGTTGATTTGCCTGAACCGTTAGGCCCCATCAGCGCATGAATTTCTCCAGCTTTCAAAGTTAAGTCTACTCTATTAATGATCATTCTTCCAGTTACTTCCACTTGCAGGTTTCTAATCTCTAAGGCCCTCATTTTAATGCTCCCTGCAGCGCTTTTAATGGGTGCAGCTCTTTCAAGGAATGCAGTGCTTTTAATGATAATAAGGCGCAGTTCATTCTGGTATAGCTTATCGGTATGCCCAGAAGATCTAAAACTTCCTGCTCAACTATCTCTTTAGCTTCCACTATCGATAATCCGATCAGCTTATCGCTTAGCAGGGAGATGGAGGCTTGACTGATGACACAGCCCTGGCCTTCCCATTTAACGGCAGTGATAGTGCTGTGCTCTACCTGCATGAACAATTCAATCATATCGCCGCAAAGGGGGTTGGCTTCCCTGCCGGCTAAAGTTGCTAAAGGAAGAGTACCTTTATGGCGGGGATGGTTATAATGGTCTAGGACATTTTCCGTTGATATTTCCTGTTCCACAGTAAGCACTGAAAATTCTGAAGAGGCAACCTGCTGCCGATCAATAGCCACGAAGCTAGACAACGCCTCTAACAGTTTGTCAACGTCAGCAGAATCATTATAAATATAAAAAGAGGCTCTAATGGCATCATTCACGTTAAACTTGTCCAGCAGCGGTTTAGCACAATGATGGCCAGCTCTCACGGCAATTCCTTTATTATCCAGCGCTTCACCCAGGTCATGAGAATGAATCCCTTCGATGATGAACGAGAAGATTGGCCCGCGCTGTTCAGCCTCAGCTGGGCCAAGCAATTTTAGTCTTGGGATCCGGAGAAGTTTATCTAGAACCAGTTTGGTTAATTCAGCGCTATGCTGCCAAATCCTAGCTAAGCCTAACGATTGCAAATAATTTACAGCTGCCGCTAACCCTACTGCTTCGGCAATCGGTGGGGTTCCTGCTTCAAACTTCTGGGGAAGATTAGCCCAGGATGAACTAATAGATGAATTTGTAATCAAAACTTCCTTGACCATACCGCCGCCGTACTGGTAAGGCTCTAGTGTTTCAAGCCGTTCTTTTTTTCCATACAATACGCCGATACCTGTTGGGCCACCTATTTTATGGCCGGAAAAAACCAGGAAATCACAATTCAGTTCTTTAACATTAATCGGCAGGTGAGCAATCGACTGGGCAGCATCAACGATCAATACTGAGCCGACTGCTTGAGCCAAATGTGCCAGCTCCTGAATGGGATTTATCGTTCCCAGAACGTTAGACATCTGAACCATGGAAACAATCTTGGTTTTAGAAGTGATCATCTTTCTAGCAGCAGTTAAGTCAAGCCTGAAATCGTCCGTTACCTGGATAAACTTAAGCTGCAGATTCTTCTGCCGGGCCAGCACCAGCCAGGGAAGAAGATTGCTATGGTGCTCCATCTCGGTTAAGACGATTTCATCTCCGGGCTTCAAGCCAAGGGATAAGACCTGCGCCAAAAAATTTAACGCTTCAGTAGTTCCTTTAGTGAAAATAATTTCTTCTGGAGCAGCCCCGATAAAACCTGCTACTGTCTGCCGGGCCTGCTGGTAAGCCAGAGTGGCCTGCATAGATAATTTATGTATCCCGCGATGGACATTGGCATTAAAATTCTCATAAAAATCAGACATTGATTTGATAACCTGCTCCGGCTTCTGCGTGGTAGCACTATTATCTAGATAAACTAGTCCTGGATTGTTCCTTAATAATGGAAAATTTTCTTTGTTCATTGGCGCTAATCAGCTTTTTTATTTGTTTCTACTTATCATATTTTTCTGATCTTATGCAAAAAATTTCGCTGGGTGTAAAACCCCACCCTTTAGGGCGAAATTTTTGCATGCTAAAAATGCGTAGTTGAGAAACCGCCTCTTTTGAAACCTCGTCATTTATGGCGAGGTGAGGCGGTTTCACGCATTTTTATC
>DATDXK010000068.1:0-10110 GCA_035289345.1 Candidatus Nanoarchaeia archaeon | reverse complement strand
CAGCCTGAAGGTAGAAGCCAAAGAAACAGCACTGTGCTGAGCAATCTCCTTAAGGCATAATTCTTCTTTACTGTTAAAAATAGTCTTCAGCAGGGCTATCTTCTTATGGCCCAGTAACGCTGCCAAGACTTCTTTCTTACCCACCTTAAACAGTAATCAGTTGCAGCTTAAATCTCTTTCCATTTTTAAAATTAGTTTCCAGATGTGGAAAAAGAAATCATTAAAAAGGTAAAACGATTTGTAAACTAGCAATGGGAGATATTCTTGACTTGATTAAATCGAGAAGAACAGTTAAATCATTTCATCCTAAATATATTCCTTGGGAGCTCGTAGCTAGGGTTATGGATGCTGGAAGGTACGCGCCCAGCAGCGGGAACCTGCAAAACTGGAAATTTATTGCTGTTCTGGAGCCGGACTTGAAGACTAAGCTGGCAGAAGCTACCTATGACCAATTTAATATTGCTATGGCTGGCGTCTTAATCGTGGTTTGCGCTGAGCCAGAGAAAGCCGAACGCTACTTTGGAGCGCGCGGTGAACGCTTATTTACCATCCAGAATTGCGCCGCGGCCATTCAAAATATGCTGTTGGAAGCGCATTCTTTAGGATTAGGCGCCTGCTGGGTTGGCGCTTTTAACGAGGATGAAGTTAAAGAAATTTGTGACATTCCGCCTTCAATAAGGCCGCAGGCCATTGTTGCTGTTGGCTACCCTAAGCAAATACCTAATTCTCCACCAAAATACCCGCTGGAAACAGTGATTTATTTCAACAAATGGAGAAATAGAATGAGGGATCCAAATAAATATACCCAGAATTATTCCGCTATTTTAGCTCGTAAAGCTGGCTCGGCTAAAGAAAAACTGGACCAGTTAAAGCGGCAAGCTAATAAAAAATGATTGATGATGTTTTAATTAATGATTCTGCCGTTGTTTTTTTAATCATTGTTCTTTAATCAGTTATGTTTTTATGCCAAAAAACTCAAGATTCTGAACAGAATTTATAGCTTGATTATATTTTATATCACAGAAATATTTATATAGAACAACAAAATACTAAGTTTTAGGTTTTGGGTGAAAAATACATAATTCAGAAGTCTGGTAAACTTCTGATAAACAACAGGTATTTTTTAAATAAATGTTTTCTGTATTTCAAGCATTGGTAACGCTTGTAGTTTTGGTATGAAAGTTAAGATGTTATACTAATATATAATACTTTGTATTTTGCAAAGTAAGTATTAGAAAACATAAAAGTAAAAACAATCCACTGAGGGTGGAATTTAAAAAATAGGTGGTGTAAAATGGAATTTATCGTGGAAAAAGCCTTGGATTCAATTCAAGGGGCAGAAGAATTTGGAAATGTAAATCAAGCTAATATTAAAGTTATTGGCGTTGGTGGGGCTGGCAACAATATGGTGGGCTGGCTATATAAGAAAGGAATTAAAGGGGCAGAAATAATTGCCACCAATACGGACACTCAACACTTATCGATCACGGGAGCGGACCGGAAATTCTTGATTGGCCGGGATTGTACCAGGGGCTTAGGTTGCGGCGGATTTCCAGCTAAGGGAGCTGAAGCAGCTCAGGAATCATTGATGCAGCTTAAGGAATCATTGAAAGAATCAGACATGGTCTTTGTCTGCGCTGGCATGGGCGGCGGTACGGGAACAGGAGCAGCGCCAGTGGTAGCTCAAGTAGCTAAAGATACGGGAGCAATCGTGATCGGAACAGTGACGATGCCTTTTAACATTGAGCGAGCCCGTTGTGACAAGGCTGAATTTGGCTTGCAGCAGTTGCGCCAAGTGTCTGATACAGTTATTGTCATAGATAATAACCGGTTAGTGCAAATTGCCGGAAATCTGCCTATTCAGCAGGCTTTTGCCGTGGCTAATGAGCTTATTGCTACGATGATTAAGGGTATTGTTGAAACGATAGCTATCCCTTCACTGGTTAACTTAGATTACGCTGACGTGAAAGCAATCATGTCTAATGGCGGAGTAGCAGCTATCGGTGTAGGCAGTTCCGATACCAATAATCGGGTTGATGAGGCAGTTAAGGGAGCTTTATCTAATCCATTATTAGATATTGACTACACGGGAGCTACCGGGGCGTTAATTCATATTACCGGTGGGCCTGATATGACTTTGGATGAAGTATCGCGCATCGGTGAGTTAGTTACCGAATCGCTGGATGCTGATGCCAATGTTATCTGGGGAGCCAGAGTCAGTGATGACATGAAAGGCAAATTAACGGTAATGACGATAATTACCGGAGTCAACTCGCCGTGGATTTTAGGCAAGATGGATCATCGCAGATCAGAACAGCGTGCTGAATCATTAAGCCGGGAGCTGGGGATAGAACTAGTTTAAGATTTTGTTCAAAAATCTTGCCCGTTCTGTTTCTGCACCTCTTACACCACCCCCGTAAGGCACCGGGCAAGATCTTTTTTTCTTTTTTTTGGTTTAGTTAATCAATAAGTGTATTCCTGTAAATATATTTCCTAAGCCAGATTAATTTATTAATGTTTTATGCAAAAATAGCCAGAAACCATTGATTTTGACAAATTGTTAAAGATGAAAACTAAAGCCGAAATTCCAGGGCAATTATTAGCTCTTCCCAACTAATTTCCATAATGAAAATTACTGTGATAATATTGGTTATCTTTCTCTTATTGATAACAGCCTGTTCCCGCCAGGAGCTGACAGGAAATGTTATCGGTTCGGATTCTTGCCGATCTCTAAAAGATGTAGCCAAAGATGATTGTTATTTTGAGTCCGGGCAATGCAGCAAGATCCAGAAAGAATCGGTAAGAAATGTCTGCGTAGCTGAATTAGGGATTAAAAAAAGCGATTTGGCTGTTTGCAATCTTGTCACTTCCGAGAGCGCCAAAGGCTATTGCCAGTCAAGTATTGCCAGCAAAAGCAATGATGTGGAAATCTGCAAGGCCATCCCGGATGATTATTGGAAAGACAACTGTCATTTTCGCTATGCTGTTGACAACAAACAGAGCCTTTTCTGCGCCGCAATAAATGCCTTGGAACAGCAGCAGGACTGTTTCTTTAAAGTGGCCATTGATACCAATAATCCAGAATATTGCAGTTCATTGCCAGAAAATCGCGCCAATGAATGCCTGTTTACTATTGCCATGGCTACTAAAAATATCGCTCTTTGTGAAAGCCTAAGCCATCCTTTAAGCATTGATGCCTGCCAGCTGAAGCTGGCTTCTAGGATTTTAATGGATCCAGCTTTATGCAACCAAATCAAGACTAAAGACCTGCGCTTAATCTGCCAGGAGCGGTTTGCCGAAACTAAAGTTACGGTTTAGAAGCTAGTGCTGAGCCCGATGGCCACCGAGCATAGCGAAACTTTCTACAGAGCCTAATCCCTAATAACTATTAAGAGCCTGTCCCAATAGGGACCAAAAGCCAGCCAAGCCACGATGAGACTCAGGCAACGCTGCCAGCCTACAGAGATTGGCTCTAGGAATATTTCAAGGGTGATTTTTCTTGTTCCAGTTATATTTTCGAAGGCGGGCAGTAGCCCCATAACCGCAGGAAGCACATCTTTTTTTAGTCACATGATAGGCTCTCTCGCCGCAGCGGCGGCAAGGAATGTGGGTCTTTTTCCCACTCTTTCTGCCCATACTAGATGTTCCCTTGGTCATGTTAATTCCTTAGCTTACTCCTGTTAATTTCTGGGCTTAAGCCTTTAGCTTAAGATCTATTCCTAGCAAATAAAAACAATTATGCTGGCGATAATATTGTAATCGTATCTCCCCTGATGAACACGGTTCCCAGCTTTCTTTTAATTTCCCCATTTTGGTGTTCTTCAGCATCTTCCAGAACAGTATTAATGTGAATATCAAAGGCTCTTAGTTTTCCAACATACCTAAGCCCGTTTTTCAAATCAACCATCACGGTTTTATTTCTTGCTGCATTTAATGTGTCTAATGGCCTTAAACTTTCATCCATGGTAATAACCCCCGGTAAAATATCTATAAAAATAACGGCCAGTTCTATATAAATGTTTTGCCAATTTGGCACAATTAGTTTTCTGAGTTTCTGCCGTTCGTAAATAGACTACAGCAGTATAGCTCTAAACTGGAATTAACAAAAACGCAGATTTTATTAATCATCAAATTAGTCCAAGCTGCAGAGGATAGATGAACTGGCTAAACAGAGAATCAATGAACCTGTTAAAATTTAACCTATTAATCATTTTTCTCATTAGCCTGCCTGCTGTACTTAGCCACCACCCCACAGAGCAGCTGGTGGAAAATCCCGCTCACCTAAAAGAGCAAGCTGCCAGGTTCATTGCTATAGTTACCGTGTTAATAACCATTATCACGGCTGTAGCCTTAATTATCAAAAAAAGAAAGATTAATGGGCCGGTTAAAATTACGCTGTTCTTATCAATCGCTATCCCGGTTCTGGCCGCTACTTTTTACCTGCTCGGTACCACTATCTACATTAATCATGTGGCGGCCACCAATGGCCCGGTTCACTGGCATGCCGATATTGAAGTTTGGAATTGTGGCAAAAAATTAAATTTGCTGGCCCCAGTTGGCTTAAGTAACCGGATAGGCACCCCGCTGCTTCATGAGCATGGAGATGACCGCATTCATATTGAGGGAGTGGTGCATGATCTGCAAGATGCTTCCTTGCCAAGCTTTTTTGCAGCAGTGGGGGGAACACTTTCATCAAGGCAGCTGCTTTTTCTGACTGACGAGGAAGTAGTTTCCGTCAGCCAGGGTGGCCAGTGCGAAGGCTTGCCGGGAGAGATTCAAGTTTTTGTTTATAGCACTAAACAAGATGCTGATAGCATTGGCCAAGATCATCGTGGGCAAGAACGATTTTCGCAGCGCAAGCTGTCAGATTTTAATGATTATTTGCTTTCTCCCTATTCTGCAGTGCCGCCAGGCGACTGCATCATTGTTGAATTTGCTCCCAGTAAAGAAAAAACAGATAAAATCTGTGAGTCTTACCGCTTGGCGGAACTGAATGTCGATATAACTAGCAAGAACAAAAATAGTATTAACAGTGATATTCTGCATATGATTGATGATGAGAATGGTGATCTAAATGGCCGTTGAAGCCTATGTGCCAGCATTGGTTACCGTGCTTACCACTGCGGCAATTGATTCCATTAATCCTTGCGCTATTGGTGTATTAATCCTAATGGTTTCGGTAGTGATGTCAGCTACCAAATCTATTAAGAGAATGGTTTTGTTGGGCGGCTTATACATTTCTGCGGTAATGGTTACTTATCTGTTAGCCGGATTAGGCCTGCTTTACTTTTTAGCCAGCATTCCGTTATGGATAACTGAACTGATTTCCATTATTATAGGTCTCTTGATCGTCTTTGCCGGGCTGCTGGAAATTAAGGATTTTTTTTGGTATGGGCGCTGGTTTTCGTTAGCCATTCCCGGACCATTCATCAGTAAAATTAAGCAGCTGTCTAAAAAAACAACGATTTCTGGCGTGATTTTGCTGGGTGTTTTTGTCAGCGCGGTAGAGTTGCCCTGTACCGGAGCTCCTTACCTCGCTATCATCACTTTGTTGTCACAGTACTTTGACCTGACGGCTTTTTTACTGCTGATAGCTTACAATTTGGTGTTTGTCCTGCCCTTAATTATTATTTTGCTGCTAGTTGCAGGGGGAGTAAAGCTGCATAAGATCCATAAATGGAAGCAGCAGAACAAGCCTTACATGAGGCTGCTAGTTGGCTTATTGCTGATTGCCTTAGGCTGGCTGCTGATGCTGATTGCCAATGGAATGATTAATTTAGGATAAGAATCTATCCCGTATCATCATTAATAGTAGATCACAAAAGTAATGGAACATTACACCATGCTATTTACTATACTAGCAAATCTCGACAAGTTCCATAATTAACGAGATTTGCTATTAGATTCAGGATCGGAGGTGAGGACATGCCCAAGAAAAAAACAGCTAAACAAAAAGGCTCTGGAAAAAAGAGCAGCAATTTTAAACCGAAAGCCGTAATTTCCAGCCCCAAAAAGAGCAAAAATGTTTGCGAATTTTGTTGAATTAACATTACATTCTTCAAGAAAACAATTATAAAGTGCAGGTCATTCAAGGCTGTTATGACCGATTTTAACAAATTACAGCATGAAATCAAGGGTTACGATGAAGAGCGGGAGAAATTAATCAAGAAAAGCCGTGATGTTCTTAAGTTAAGCAAACAAGTGATTTATGCTGTCCATCGTGGCGATGATGCCGATTCTTTAGTTAAGGCGATGCAGAAAGAGATGAACGCTTTGGATATTATCGCCAAGCACAGTTCACAAATGCTTTCTGAAGGCAGTTATAAGATTGCCGCCCAGGAATTTGTTGAAGCTCTGCTGTACCACCACTTTGTCAAGACCGGGACATTAACAGATATTAAGGTTCCGGCAGAATATTTTGTCTTGGGATTAGCTGACTTGCCGGGCGAGCTGGTGCGCAAAGCTGTTTTTCTGGCCGGCAAGGGAGAAGTTAGCAAAGTTATTCAAATTAAGGATACTATCGACTTGATTTATGGCGAGCTGCTGAAATTTGATTTCCGGGACAACGAAATCAGGAGAAAAGTGGACGGGGTTAAGTATGACCTGCGCAAGATGGAAGATTTAGTTCTTGATTTAAAGCTTAAAGGGAGATCGGCTGCTTAAGCCTGAAATCTCTGTTAGCCTTGCCTATTTCTTTGGGCAATATTCTTTTTGGAAAAAAATTCATTAGCATACTTTTTGTCCATCAATTCTTTGGCAATGCGCTCATTTAATCCCTCAAAATAGGCTGTTTTTATACCCTGGCTCTGCAAATATTTTTCTCCGTTATGGGGGCGGCAGGTCGGGCTGTTATCGTAAGCTCCAAAAACAACTTGTTTAATTCCCGACTTAACAATCAATTCCGAGCAGGACTGCCTGCGGTAATCTTTGCTGGTGCAGGGCTCCAAAGTGGTAATTAAAACTGTTTTTTGGTCCAGGTCATAAATCCCTTCATCAATGGCTTGATGTTCGGCATGCACACTGAAGCCCTTCAGGCCGGGAGCCAAACTTTTTCTGCCAGCAGAAATTATTTCGCCGCTGCCACTTACCAGCATGGCGCCAACATAAGGCCGATGCATCTTTTTATCATCTCTAGCTTCTAACGCCAGCTCCAGGCATCTTTCCATATAGCATTTGATCTGTTCTGGGGAAAAAAGAATCATACTTTTCATTCAATGAACTTTTCAAGTATATCGCTTCTTGAAGGATGCCTCAGCTTCCCAAGCGCTTTAGCTTCTATCTGCCTAATTCTTTCACGGGTGACATCATTCTCTTTGGCAACTTCATCAAGGTCTTTATCATCTCCTGTTCCAATGCCAAATCGCTGATTAAGCACTTTCTGTTCACGCTCGGTAAACGTTGATAATAGCTGAAACGTTTTTTCTGCCAATTCTTTTCTGGCAATTTCATCTACGGGGTCAATGACAGTTTTATCCCTAATCCTGCTTTCCAGCTTTTCATCGGCAGGGGTATTGTTTTTTTTATAATCCGGAGCCGGCTCGTCAAGCGGAGCATAATCTCCAGTAAGTGCCAGATAAATTAAAGCTGCCTGTCGCGTTCCGATCCTAAGGCCATTATCTCTGGATGATAACCTACTGATCAGCTTATTCCTGCTGAAGGATCCATCAGATCCATCCTGAAGATTGTGTTGGAGCAGATATTTCCTGATTTGTTCTTGTTTATGTACAGGAATCCTGACCAGGCCTAATTTTTGGTGCGCTTCCCGATAAATAGTAGCTGCTGCATTGTAACAGACAAAATTAACAACTGAACTTTTGGCCGGCTGATATTTGTGCAGTCTTTCAATTATCGTTACGGCTGCAACGTTAACTAAATCATCCAAGCTCAATTCTTTTTCAAAAGCTTTTGTCCCACGATAGAAGCTGCCAATACGCGGATCTTTTACTTTCAAGGTAACCTTTTTACCCTGAGAGGCAGAAATAGTATAGCCTTGGCCTTGAATTATTCTTCTGGCCAGATGGTATAACAAGCGCTGTGTACCGCCAATTATTTGCTGGGCAATTTCTTTTTGGCGCGGCGTTCTTTGCTCTGCAGTCGTCCCGTATCCTTGCTGAACCAGTACAGAATATTCCTGACCCAATTGGTTAAGCTGCTGTTTTGAATGATAATTTTTAGCCATTTCAGGCAGTTTAGGTTGAAACTATATAAAACTTTTGCATTTTTGCCACTATTAAATGACTAAGCAGAAGATTTATAAATCAGCCCTGGTCTTTAACCTAAATTAGGTTTAAAATAAATGAAAATTTTAGCGATCAGCGACGTTCATGGCGATAAAGCGTTCATGCGCCGCATGGCCCAGAAAGGCCGGCAGGAGCAAGTCGACTTAGTAATTATTGCCGGAGATCTGGTTGATTTTGGCCACTCTCCGGAAGGGTTGATCGGCCCCTTCAAAGAGCAGGGATTGGAAGTGGCCATCATTCCGGGGAATCATGAAGGAATGGCTGACATCAATTTTCTGGTGGAAACTTATAAGATTAAAAATCTGCATGGCTATTCCATGAAAGTAGGCGATATCGGCATCTTTGGCTGCGGGTATGGCGACATTGGCATGCACCAATTAACAGAACAGCAATTTTTTGACACCCTTAAATTAGCCCACGATTCCTTGCTGGAAAAAGGCATCAAGAAAAAATTAATGATCACGCACGTGCAGCCTGACGACTGCTTTATTGGCTTGAAAATACCCGCCTGGGGAAGTTCCGGAGTGAGAAAAGCCTTGAAGGAATTCAAGCCGGACCTGCACTTGTGCGGGCATATTCATGAGACGCATGGGATTGAAGAAGTTATTGAAGGCATTAAAGTTATTAATGTTGGCAAAACGGGGAGGATTTTTGAATTATGAGCGTAAAAAAAAGTTTAGATGCTGACCAGATAGGTAAGCTGGAAGAGTCATTAATCAGAATTTATATTGAAAGAGCTGCAAATGAAGGTATGAAAGTTTTTGGCACTAAGGATCGAGAAGAGTATCGATCAAAAAGATTTAATTGTGAGAACAGATTATATGTACTGCTGGACGAAGGCGATATAGTGTGTGAAGAATCATTCGTGGACATGGCTTATGATTTATTACCTGATTGCTTAGAAGCCAGGTTATATCTTCAGATATACTCACATAGATCCATGAATATCTCCGGAAGTCAGGGCTCTTCTTAGCTTGGTAGTATTTGGAATCTTGTGTGGCGGAAAGGAATGAAACAGCTGTTCTCGGATTTGTTTGGCCAAAGCCGTGGTAGTGACATCCTCAGATAACGCTACCGGCCGGCTGGCTTTTGGAAAAGTAATTTCATAAGAGTGCCTGCCGCTAGTTTTTTGAACCGTGCCGCCCAATTCTTTAGCTACTCTAACAATGTCGTTCCATTTAACCCCATCTTTGGTCCTTAAGCCGGGAACTGAGGAAGAAGGCCGGGCTAGCCTAATTCTTAAGGTCTGCTCTTTCATAGCCTTAACCCTGGCTTCATTTTCTTTCTCCCGCCGTAAAATTGTTTCTTCCTCTTCCTGGAACAGCCCAATCACTTCGTTAAGCTCTTCCATCGTGACCGAGCCTTGCAGCAGTTCCTGATAGCTGTCTAAATCATCATTGAGTGCGTCCAGAGAATGCAATTCATCTGCAGCTAGAGCATCTACAACCCGGTCTTGCTCAGCGGTTAGCAGGGGGTTGTGTTTCTCTTCTGCTGATTTTTCAGCAATATTTTTTTTTGCTTCTGAAATCTCTCGTTTTATGGAATAAGTTGTTTTAATGGCTTCTTTTTTCATTAGGCCAAACTCATTTAACTTTTTGATCTGCCGGCCAATTAATTGCAGATGAATCACTACTTGCTTGGCAAAGCTGCCTTTCCAGAAGAATAAGTTTAGGGACATTTAGCGGCTGACATAACTATTTGTATAACTATTTATGTTTTTTATCATAGTTAAACAATGGAGAGTTTATTTTTAAATTTTTCCAGGTTCTTACGGCTTCTGTGCATGAAAACGCGGTCGGGGCAACAAAACATTTTTAAATCACTTCCAGCTTTGGTCTGATTAAGGCCCTGGTGGTGTAGATACCTATTT
>DATDXK010000067.1:0-3694 GCA_035289345.1 Candidatus Nanoarchaeia archaeon | reverse complement strand
TGACGAGCTTGAGATAAAAATTCAGCTTCCCTAGCGGCTGCTTTCCTGACTGTTTCCAAACTATCCTGGGTTATGCTGCCTTGAGGCCTGTAAACTTTTAAAATAACTTCCTGCTGAGTAGCATTATCTTTAGCTAAAAGTATCATGCTTTGGCCACCGATAAAAATATCTTTGATTGGTTGATACTTTTCTAAAACTAATGTTAAGTCCATGTTGCAGTAACTACTAGCTAGTACTACTTAAATCTATCCCCTAAAAATTGTCGGCTATGATCAAAATAAGCAACAGTTTTAAAAATCTGCCCCTGATTCAATTAACATGTTAACTAAGAAGCAAGCTGAATTTCTGCGATCAGGCTTGGAAAGAACCATAAAACAGGCTCGCGTCTTCCAATAATTCGACTAATCTATATATGCTTCTAGATCTATAATAAGGATTAACATCTCGGTTGATTCTAAATACAGCCGTCCAATGAGAGGGCACATTAGTCCCTTTATAATCACTTTCGCTCATCTGACCATTCTGGGCTACAAATTTTTCATGCTGCAAATAATATTGCATCACTGCGCAGGTGCTATAAATATCTGCAGCAATGGTAACTGTTTTTCCTTCCAGCACTTCCGGAGCAGTAAAATTGTGGGTATAAATCTGAGTATTTTGTAAAGTATTTCCACCACCTAGACAAATAGTAGACCAATCTACAATCTTGACCTCCCCTTGCTGGTCAATCATGATATTCGCTGGTTTAATATCACGATGAATAAATGGTTCAACTTTAGAATGGTGAGCATAACCTAAAGTCACAGCTACAGATCTAACAATCCGCATTGCTTCCCGTATTGTAGGATTAAATCCAGGTCTAGAAATTATCGCTTCCAGATTTTCTCCATAAATCGGCTTCATAACTAAAACCGGGTATAAACCAGATTCACCAGTCTCAATAATGTAAGGAACGTCTTCTCGATTATCTTGACGAGCTTGAAATAAAAATTCAGCTTCCCTAGCGGCTGCTTTCCTGACTGTTTCCAAACTATCCTGGGTTATGCTACCTTGAGGCCTGTAAACTTTTAAAATAACTTCCTGCTGAGTAGCATTATCTTTAGCTAAAAGTATCATGCTTTGGCCACCGATAAAAATATCTTTGATTGGTTGATACTTTTCTAAAACTAATGTTAAGCTCATGTTGCAGTAACTACTAATTAGTACTACTTAAATTTATTCCATAAAAATTGCTGGCTATGATCAAAATAAGCAACAGTTTTAAAAATCTGCCCCTGATTCAATTAACATGTTAACTAAGAAGCAAGCTGAATTTCTGCTGGCAGAGTTAAAAACAGCGCAAAACCCCTTATTCTTTCATGATGGCGATGGAGATGGTTTGGGAGCTTTTCTGGTGCTGTACCGGATGTATCGTAAAGGGAAAAGATATGCCTTAACCTCCACCTCCTGCTTAAATCAAGAGCATCTTCGCAAGGTGGAAGAAATAAACCCAGACAAGATTTTTGTGCTGGACATCCCTTTGATGACCCAAGAGTTTGCTGATAAAGCTAACCGGCCTATTTTTTGGATTGACCACCACCCGGCGCAACAGATAAGCAAGGTTAATTATTTTAATCCGCGCATCAAAGATCCTGCTGCTTATATTCCCACCACCAGGATGGCTTATCAGGTTTCTGAACGCCCAGAAGACTTATGGCTGGCCATGGCTGGCTGCCTGGCCGATTTTTACCTGCCTGATTTTACTGATGCCTTCATCCAGCAGTACCCGCACTGGCTGGAAAAAAAAGAAGATCTGCCTACACTGCTGTTTAAAAGAGAGATCGGCAAACTGCCTAAACTGCTGTTTTTCCTGCAGAAAGGACCAACTTCAGAAGTCAGGAAATCTATCAAGATTTTAACCAGGATTAAGACTCCTGATGAAATTTTTAAGCAGCAGACCGCGCCAGGCCGATTTATCTACCAGCGTTTTGTCAAGATTAACCAAAAATTTGAGGAATTATTGGCTGAAGCAAAAAAAAGCGTAACCAAAAGCAAATTAGTCCTATTTTATTATACTGAAAACAAATGGTCCTTCACCAATAATCTAGCCAATGAGTTATCCGGCCTTTATCCTGACAAGAACGTAATAATTGCCCGCAAAAAAGATGATTTGATAAAATGCAGCCTGCGGGGAAAGAATATTTTATCGACCTTGCAACAGGCCCTGCAGGGAATCAACGGCAGCGGCGGCGGGCATCCTGACGCCTGTGGAGCAGTCATTAATGAAAAAGACTGGCCTGGGTTTATCGGTAATTTTGAGTGTTAAATAAATTAGTATCAAAGTGTAAAAATAAATAGCAGCTAAAGGTAATAGATAGGTAATAGATAACAAGAGGCTCTGTAGAAAATGCAGTTAGCATCAATTTGCGAAGCACCACTGTCGTTAAATATTCAGCTGACAAGATGGTTGCCTCATCCGGAGAATGTCAGCCTTTACTTAACAGAATCAGGTGCTGAGCCTTATGCTAACCGAGTGCAAAGAGATTTTTTACAGAGCCATAACAAGATAAAGATATTTAAGGTAATCAATCATTAAAGGTAATTAGTAGCTAAATGATCTAAACTAAATGATTTATAATTTACTGTTAGCAATGTCTGGATTTTTTGTAGGTTTAGTGATAGCCGCTTTAACTAAAGAGGAGATTAATTCCGGCAGAAGTTATTTTATTCTCATTAAAAACCTGCTCTGGGCGATTATCGAGATTGTTCTGCTGCTGTTCCTGATTCAACAGCGGCAATTCCTCTTTTTAACAATCATGATCATCATCTCCATCTTGGCCTTAGTCTTGGAGTTAAGGCTTAAGTCCAAGCCCTGGCTGGCGATAATTCTGGTATATGTAATTATTATTAGTTCATATTGGCTGTTAGAACAAGGTAACTACCTCTATTTGATAACTGTCTTAGCTTTTCTTTATGGCCTGCCGGCCGGCACAATTTGTAATCCTGGTTTACGCCATCTTCTTAAAAAATAGCTTTTTTTTAATTTGCGCAGTCTTGTTTCACTAGGCCATTCCGGCAGTACGTATTAAGTCTGGGTCTTTAGCCTCGTGGTGTGGGCCTCTCCTCTTTAGACATTTAGCAAAAAGGAAGTGCGAAAATAAACCGAGATTTATTTTTGCATCTGAAATTAAGTAGTCTTCTTAATTTCAGGAGTTCCTGGAGGAATTTTTGCCTCCCTATTAAAAAGCTGCAGGCGAACCGAGCTAAAGACAAAAGAAGGCTTGATACGTACGTATTATCGTAATACTTCGGTATCTTGAAGTAAGGCGTACCATCTTCTCGCCCTGCCAAGGTGTACTTTGAAGGCGCTGCGTCCCCGGATCTGAGCAATCACAAGCGACGCGCCGGAGGTGTGTGTTATCAGGCTCGACCTGATGATGGTAGCGCTTCATATTACACGGAAAAAGCCAGAAAGCCGTTGGCTTTAGTCAATGGATGTCCACAGAAAAACAGTGATTTTTCTGGGACGCTGGAAAAGTCATTGCTTTTCCACGCGAATGGCTCTGGCTTTTTTGTGAACTGAGAAATCCAAATTGGATTTCTGGTTTCCCAGAAAACGTTTGTTTTCTGAGGATCCTAAAAATGCGGGGTTTAGAAAGCGTCTCTTTTCAAGCCTCGCCCTTCAGGGCGAGGTGAGACGCTTTCCAGCATTTTT
>DATDXK010000066.1:0-10422 GCA_035289345.1 Candidatus Nanoarchaeia archaeon | reverse complement strand
ATGCAAAAAATTTCGCTGGGTGTAAAACCACGCCCTTTAGGGCGAAATTTTTGCATGCTAAAAATGCGTAGTTGAGAAACCGCCTCTTTTGAAACCTCGTCATTTATGGCGAGGTGAGGCGGTTTCACGCATTTTTATCATTTTCTAAATACTTTATAATATTGAACTACTTCCTGAACGTTCAGGCAGCCAAACAGGTACAACAGCAAGGCATAAACCGTTCCAGCACCAAACAAAGAAATAATAATTTCAATCACTGGATGAAAGCCCAGCCTGATTTTTAATAAAAAAGTGAATAATACCAGTGAACATCCCGGTATTAAAAAAACCAGCCATTGTTTCCAGGGAATTTTGGAGCTTATGGCTCTGGTCACGGCTATAGTTGACAACACGAAAGACAGCAGATAACTGGCTAAAGTGGTGGCTGCTGCCCCGGTGATCCCATATTTAGGGATGAAGATTAAATTAAGAATTATATTCAACAAGGCAGAAACCAAGAAAATTGCTGTTACCGTTCCTGGTTTGCCAATCCCCGACAGAAAGTTGTTGTTAATCGTGGCAATGCTATAAAAAAACACGCCCAGAAGCAGGATCTGGAACGCTGGTATTCCCGAGCTGTATTCTGCTCCAAATAAGTTAGAAATAAAAAAATCAGAAAAGGCGAAAACAGGAGCTAACAGCAATAATACCAGCATCGGCGTGTATTTATAGAGCAGATGCAGGCCCTTTTCCAGCTTGGCTATTTCTCTGCTGGCCCATAATTCCGATGACAACGGCAGGATGATTGAAGCAATCGAAGTGCCAAAAAAAAGCAAAATCAGGGCCGATGGCAAGACTACATTATAGACGCCCACTTCAGTTAAGGGACGGAAATAAGTCAGGAATAAGGTGTCAATATAAGCTATGACTTTGTTAGCGATAGCCGTGGCAAATATCGGCAAAGAAAATAGGCTGATTTTTTTGGCTACGGGCCAAAAATCAGCCTTCTGGCAACTTAAAAGATTACAAGATCGCAGGAAAAAAGGCAGATAGCCTAAAATAAGGATTAAGCAGACCAGACAGTAAGCCCAGACCGCCGAAAAAATACCTTGCCCTAACGAGAAGAAAATTATCGCCAGCAGCAGGACCAGCAAGTTCTTTACCAGTTCCATCGAAGAAGACAACAGCATCTGCTGAAGGCCCTGGAAAGTACTTTTCATGACGATGAACAGCAGGCTGAAAAAGATATAAATTATCAGCCATTTCAGGATCTTGGCAGCCTGCGGATCCTTGAAATAATTTAGGGCCAAAAAATCGGCGGCCAGAAAAAAGATTAGCCCTAAGATGGCCGAGCTGATTATTTGCAGTGAAGTTACGGTGACGATTGCTGACTTAATCTTTCCATATTCGTCTCGCGAACGGTATTCAGCAATAAATTTAACTAAAGCTTCTGCCAAGCCCAGCCCTCTGAAAAAAAGAAAAAAAATAACAAAGGTGAACACGGCATAAAATAAGCCCAAATCTCTGGGCCCTAAAGCGCGGGCCAGGTAAATTCTTAAGCCGTAAGCGGCCACGGAAGCCAGGAAACTCATGATAAAAGTGATAGCTACACCCCTCAAAGCTCTTTTAGCATAGTTCGGCATAGGGACAAAACAGCGTTAAGTTGGTTTTAAAGCTTATGAAGAAAAACCACTAACCAAGTTACAGAAACCTTTTAAATAAATTATTATGCTATAACCAACATGAAACAGGTGTGCAGGTAATGGTAAAAAGAGCTCTGGTAACCGGAATTACTGGACAGGACGGGCCCTATCTGGCAAAATTATTATTAGCTAAAGGCTATAAGGTTTTTGGCACCTACCGGCGAGTATCTACCCCTAACTTTTGGCGCTTGCAGCAGTTAGGCATTGCCAATAAAATTACTCTTATTCCTGCCGATTTAACCGACATGTCTTCCTTACTGGAAGCAGTAAGCATCTCTGATCCTCACGAAATCTATAACCTGGCGGCGCAAAGCTATGTGGGCAGTTCCTTTGATCAGCCGCTACTAACTACGGATATTGATGCCAGCGGCTCGACTAGATTCCTGGAGATTATCAGGCACTTAAACAAAAACATAAAATTTTATCAGGCTTCCACCAGTGAACTGTATGGCGCTTTCACTGGAGAGCTGCAGGATGAAAATTCCCCCATGATTCCCAATTCTCCTTACGCTGCAGCTAAGCTGCATAGCTATAACATGGTAAGGATTTACCGCAATTCTTATGGCCTTTTTGCCTGCAACGGAATATTGTTTAACCATGAATGTATCTCGGAAAATATTCCAGTCATAGTTAGGAACAAAAAAACGCAAGTTCTGAGTATTAAAAGAATAAAAGATATCTGCCGAGCTAGAGAAAAAGGAAGAACCATTCAGCAATGGCTGGCAACTAATTTGGAGATATGGGATGGCTCTGAATTTGTTGAAATTAAAGGAATCACTGCAACCAAGAGAAAAAAAGAAAATCAGGATTTTCACTGTAAAACCATAAATACCAGATATGGAGTAATAGAAACCACAAATCACCACAGCATGCTTCTGGATGATGATTCTAAAGTTAAATCTAAAGACGTGACTATTGGACAAAAATTAGCTCATCGTGAATTTCCATTCCAACAACCAATCTGTACGTTAACTAAGGATGAAGCAGTCTTTTTAGGAATGATGGTTGGTGACGGATATATCTCTTCTGAAGAAAGAGGCCAGTTCTCAAATAACAATGAAAAAATAATGGAAGAATTCTCTCATCTTTGGCGAAAAATTGCCTTAGGGACATTAACAGTTAGAAGATTCAAAACGGAGTATGGTTGGACCGTGCAAGCTCAATTGAATGGAAATACGAACTATTTAAGAAAAATAAGAGGCGAGATTTATACTTACGATGGCTTCAAAAAGGTTCCGGACAGAATATTAAATGCAGATAAAGAAATACAAACAGCCTTCTTGTTAGGATATAATTTAACCGATGGGCTAAAATCCAATCTGTGTACATATCAGTTTAGGAATTTCAAAACTAATTCCATTCTGCTAGCGCAGGGATTGCTGTTTTTAATTAGCCAAACCACTTTGCAGGATTTTAATATTACTTTTGAACAAGATGAAAAATATTATGGCTATTATTCGATAAATTTATTATCACCTACGGACAATCAAGAAAAGGAGGACACTGTTAAGGAGTATATCAATCTAGGATACAGTCAACGAGGCATATGTAATGAAACTGGTATTTCTAGAACGTTTATTAGGAAAATTCAAAATGGAGGGCAGGCAGTTTTAGTACATCATCTAGCCAAGCAAAAGGAGGAAGTTAAAAAAGTATTATATCATCCACAACAACCGGAATGGGTCTATGATATCGAAACTGGATCAGGCAAGTTAATGGCTGGTGTTGGTAAAATTGTAATTGCTAACTCTCCATTTCGAGGATTAGAATTTGTTACCCGCAAAATCACTAATTCCGTCGCTAAAATTAAATTAGGTTTGCAAAAAAATCTGGTGCTGGGAAACCTGGAACCTAAACGGGACTGGGGGTTCGCACCAGATTATGTTTTTGCCATGTACAAAATGATGCAGCAGAAGCATCCTGACGATTATGTCATTGCTACTGGCGAGACCCATTCGGTAGGCGAGTTTGCTCAGCTGGCCTTTGACATGGTAGGATTAAACTGGAAAGATTATGTTGTCAGCGATAAGAAACTGCATCGGCCTTTGGATGTGCATCAGTTGTGCGGCAATCCTAGCAAAGCGGCCAGAGTATTGGGCTGGAAGCCTAAAGTTATGTTTAAAGAATTGGTAAAGCTCATGGTCGAATCAGACCTTAGATTATGGCAGAAACACCTGGCTGGCGAATCGTTCCCTTGGGATGCCCCTAACCATTCTTCAGAGATGGATATTGTGGCCAGAAATGTTACCAAAGATGCTAATAGAGAGGCCAGGGCGTTTAAGGTCAAGAAGTGGTTGAGGTGAATTTATAAGACCGATTATGGTTCATTTTTGTGATTAAGATCCAAAATGACAATTTTGCTTTCATTCTTTAGATAAAAATTATGATGATTTATTTCTTCAATGAAATTATCATAAAATCTTAGCTTCTGTTAAAATTGTTTTTAGGTATGGATGCAAACCCTCTTCGGACTTGTCAATCCATTTCCATCCTTGATGCGTCTCATCTAACTTAATTTTAATACTTATCTTTTGGCTTCACAAGAAAAACAACTGCCACATCGGTATCATCTTTAGCTACATATACTCCTTCATGTTTATGGGCTATTGACCTTTTAAAACTGTAATCAACATTTCTTTCAAAATTAAACCTTCTATAAACAAAGTCCTGCTTTAACGGAGTTGTTTCTAATACTCTGGTAATACCATGAATATCAACGACCCTAGCTAATTCAATCTTTACTGTATCCACTAAATTCATAACGGCTGTCAGATGATAAATGTATGTATTAAGTCTGGGTCTTTAGCCTCAAGATGTGAGCCTCTTTTCTCTACAGAATTCAGCAAAAAGGAAGTTCCAGTGGGAATTTTTGCCTTCATGTTAAATAGTTTCAGGCGAACCGAGGCTAAAGACAAAAGAAGACTTAATACATACTGATAAATGCCTTTTTAAACTTATGAAAAATCAATCATAAACGAACTCTGCCTTAACTTTTTCCATCCTCACTTCTTCTTCCGCCAGCTTCAAATCATGCTCCACCATTATCCGCACCAACTGCTTAAATCTAACCTGCGGATTAAATCCAAACCGCTGCTGAGCTTTCGAGCTATTGCCTAACAATACACCAGTATTTCCCGGCCTAGCAAATCTGGAATCAAATTTAACATACTGGCTTGGATTTAAGCCAACTATAGTAAAAGCTTCATTCAGAAATTCACGCACCGAGTGCACTTCCCCGGTACAAATAATAAAATCATCCGGCTTATCCAGCTGCATAATTTTCCAAGCCGCTTCCATGTACTCTGGTGCGTAGCCAAAATCTATTTTAGTGTCTAAATTGCCTAACAACAATTCCTTCTGCAATCCTAGTTTGATTCTGGCCGCGGCCTTGGTTATCTTTCTGGTAACGTAATCTTCAGTTCTTCTCGGCCCTTCGTGATTATAAAAAATTCCCGTGGAGGCAAACAGGCCAAACACGTCCCGATAATAGCGGCACATCACGTAAGCCAGGACTTTAGCTGCCGCATAAGGGCTTTGCGGCCTAAATGGCGTTTCTTCTGTCTGAGGATTCTCAGCTGCCAGGCCAAACATATTAGAAGATACCGGCTGAAAGAATTTAATTTTGGGGTTAATTTGCTTAATGATCTCCAAAATTCTGGCTACGGCCGCTCCGGTGATATCACAAGAATAATCTACCGACTGAAAACTCCAGCTGACATGGTCTTGGTCTGCTTCATTGTAAATCTCCTCAGGCTTGACTTCATTAATTATTCGATAGAGGGATGTTGCGTCAGCTAAATCACCCTTATGCAGGATTATTTTTTCTTCCCCATCCTTAATCAAATGCTGAATGTTCTTGGTATTGCCAGTAGCCGATTTTCTGATTAAGCCATGCACTTCATAGCCTTTTTGCAACAGTAGTTCTGCTAGATGAGATCCGTCTTGGCCGGTAATTCCGAGCACCAATATTTTCTTTTTTTCCACCATTTTTGGGCTTATGAAACGAATACTTAAAAAAGCTTTTGCAACAATTAATTATTTTCTCTTAAAAACAGTTAAACCAACCATAAACAAATCAATTATTTACTCTTATTATGCACAAAATTTCGCTGGGTGTAAAACCCCACCCTTTAGGGCGAAATTTTTGCATGCTAAAAATGCGTAGTTGAGAAACCGCCTCTTTTGAAACTTCGTCATTTATGGCGAGGTGAGGCGGTTTCACGCATTTTTATCATTTTTTCTCAACTAACTCCCTCGTTCTTAACCCTAACCATAACGTCAACAGAATAGCCAGTAAAGCCATTAACACATCCAAATATAACACCGTAAAACCAATTTTGTTAAGCATTTTTTCTGCCAGCCCGTCAGTGGTATAATTATCCACGGCATTTTCCGGATATTTCCAGCCCACTGGATAGAACCAGAACTGGTGGGTGCGGTCCACAGCTTCGTAAACTGCCGGGGGGATTTTAATTTCACCACGGTAAATTGAAAATTGGTGCTCAGATTTCAGCTCATAGATTTTAACCAGCCGCTCTTGGAAATAAGCGCTTAGCTCTTCACCTGATTTAGAAATTCGGTCAAAATCTTCCGGCTTCCAGCCGCAATAAGTTTTTCCGCTGCATTCGATGTAATAAAGCGGCGCTGTCACTGTTGCTCCAGAATAGCCCTCCAACTGATTTAATAATTGGGGAAAAGATATTCCGGCTAAGTAATGCTGCTTATTAAACACCCAAGCATGAATTCCGTTATAAATCCGCGGGTCAATCACAATCAGCGCATTATCTGGGATAGTGTCCTGAGCATAACTCTGCAACGACAAGACAATTGATTGCTCACGTAATTTTTCAATTTTAACCAAAGTAGTAATCGTGAATATTGAAGTAATAATCATTACTAATAAGATGAAATGCCTAAACCTAAATTTATCTTTAACCGTCTGGCCTATAACCACTGCCGAATGTCCGGCAAAAATGCTTAGGAATAATGGCACAAACAAGTAATGGCTGGCGCTGCTAGTCTGGCCGGCAAGATAAATAAATGGAATAGCGATTAAAAACAGCAATAAGACTGTCGGCCAGCGCTCTTTCTTGAAAGATAAAGCCAGGCCGATAATTCCAAAGATTAATAATGGGCCGTCTAAAGTTAAGAATTGCTGTAATTTCCCCTGGGAAATTTGGCTCAGGCGGCTTAAGGTCCAGGGCTTGCCCTGCAGCCCTTGGTGTACTGTTTCGCCAACTCCGCCGATGACTGAAAAATAATAGTCGGTAATGCCCTTATCCTGATACAACAGATAGTTGTAGATTAGCACTGGAGATACAATTACTAACGATAGCAGCAGGCAGACTGCAATAATGATTAAGCCCTTTTTGGGCCGTTTTATTTCTGCTGAAACCACTGCTGAACCATCTTTCAGCCATAATTTGATTACTAAGGCAAATAAGAGGACTATGAAAAAAATTAAGGCGATGCTTTTTATCAATACCGCCAAAGAAGCTAGAACGAAGGAAAAATAAAAATATTTATTAGCGTCTCTTTTCCAGGCAATAATAAAATAATATGCTGCAAATAAGCTGAAAAAATAAGCCACCATGTCCATCTCAATGGAAAAATGAAGGATGTAGCCGGAAACCGCTGCAAAGAAAGCGGCTAACAAAGCTTCCTTTTTCCGGCCAAATAATTCCAATGTAAGCAGGTAGATCAGGATTGCTGCTAAAGAGCCATAAATTACTGAAGTAAACCTGGAAGAAATAGCTGTCAGCCCGCCCAGCAATTTATATCCCAAGTCAGCCAGATAGAAATAAACCGGCGATTGCTCAACAGTGGAAAGCCGTTCTGCTGAAATTATATTTAGCGGTATCAGCGAATAAATCATCTCATCGGTAGCCAGATCAACATGATGGGCTGAATACAAGCGCAGCGAGAAAGCTAAGATAACCAGGAAAGTCAAGATTAGAGCTGTCTTGCTTAATTTCATAAGGTGATACAATGATTTATGTTTTTTTAATGATTTTGCTATAATTAACCTGGCTTAAGAAAAGCTGCAAGTGTATTTTCCTTCACTAGACAATACTCTTTTACCTGCCGCACCACTGCAGCAGTTCTCGATTTCTCTTGGTTTCTCGCAGTAACGCTGGCTTTGCTGGCATTTCTCCTCAATGCAGCGGTCATAACCATCCTGTCCGATATTTTTTCTGGCCTGTATCGAAAAGATCAGCATTAAAGCTAGCAGGCTATAAAGCAGTATCAACAAGGCCAACTGTAATTTTGAAAGCCTTTCTGTTGAAAGTTGTTCTTCTGGAAGCTTTTTTGTTGAAGGTTGCTCTTTTGAAAGCTGTCCTTTTGAATGATGTTCTTCTGGAAGCTTTTCTGTTGAAGGTTGCTCTTTTGAAAGCTGTCCTTTTGAATGGTGTTCCTCTGGAATGTGTCCGGTTAAAGGCTGTTCGGTCATGTTAAGATTACACTAGTTTCAGGGCAACAAAAGCCCCCTCTTTCTGGTAGGCTGGAATAAATAGCCCTGAATCAATCAGTTCGTTATATTTTGTGGAGACCAATTCTTGGGCTTTATTCTCATCGCCAATTTTCTTGGCCGCAAATTTGATGTCGTTCCTAAAGCTCAACAATAGGTACTGGTAATTCTTGCCCTTTAAAAAAGAATACACCTCCTGCGGATTTCTCTCCAGAATGTTCTTCCTAAACAGCTCTTCATCATAGCACCAGTTGCAGCTATACTTGCCAAAGCCGGTAACGATCTTGGCCCTGGAAGTGTACATGAATACGGGGGTATTTACTGGTATGGTGTCAAACCAGACGCCATACTCGAAAGCTTGTTGAGGGCTTTCAAAAGCTGAAGAAGTAGGCCAGATGGAAGTATTTAATGCCAGTTTGGCATATCCAGAGGTAAAAATAACCATAGTTAAGATAATTACTACCAGACCTATCCTTAGCAGCTTGGAGCGAATAAAATTGAGATGAGCAACCGCAAACAATCCTTCGGCCGCCAGCAGGGATACCGGTATGGCTAACAGGATCCAGGAGCGGAAAGCTCCCCTGGCTATCGAGATAGGGAAAGTAACTCCGTTGACACTCCAGAAAGCATAGATCAGCCAGAAGATTGTCAGGGTTAAGTAAGCTCGCGGGACAGTGACGATGGAAGAGCGGTATTTGAACAGCAAATAAACCAAGGCCGCCAGGATTAATATAACCAGCACGGGGCCGATTCCCACCGGATTATTTATTTGGTTAACATTGTCTACGATATAAAAATCATTGAAGGTGTAGGCTCTTGAGGCACTGCCACCGGGGTCAACCACTGAGCCAATAATGCTAGCAAGAGAATTCTTAATCTTGACGATGAAGATTGAAGAAGAAGAGGCAGTATCAATTCCCGTCTGATTGATTGCCAGCTCATTGATAGCATTATACCGGCCAAAATAATATTTCGATACCGGCTCAAAGCCGCTGCGCAGAATTAAGCTGGCAAACCATAGGCCGGAAAGCATTATGCCGCTGAGCAAAGCCGTGCCTTCCAGCCATAATATCTTTCGATAAATTATTGAATAAACTACTAAATATATTAAAATCAATATTGTCAGCTTTGACGGCTCGGAAACGTTTTGCGACAGCCAGACGGCGGCGATGGAGATAACCGCAATCCACCACCATTTTTTATCTTCCTGAACTTTCAATAGGCAATACATGGCTACAAAAAACAGGGTTATCGCCAGAGCCGTGGCCCAGATGAAATGAGTCAGATAGGAAGGGAGAGCCGCTAAAACAATAGTAGCCGCCAGGGCCTTATAGCGGTCGTTAAGCAGCTGCTGGGCAAAAAAGAAAAAAAAGATGAATCCAAGTGAGATGATTAAGACGTTAAAAAATTTCAGCGTCCATCTGGCGTCAGGCGAAGTTTGATGAAGAACGCCCATCAGAATGTCGTATGATGGCGGGTAAGGGTCGATATATGACAAAAATAAATCAAACTGCGGCTCTTCTGTCGCTGGTAGTATTGGGTCAAAAGCTGTTTTTTCCAAGGCCACATATTTCATTCCTTCAGAATGCCCCCAGGGATCTTCATCTTCCAGGTAAGGGTAGCTGAAAGTTCCTTTAGCATAGATAAATAATGAAACTGCCGCAATAATGATTACAGCAAAAATTACCAAGTTCTGCTTGGTTAATTTCATCTTTAATTGCTGTTTCAGATTGAATTGCAGCCATTCACGCCTTTTTATTCTTCGATAAAGCTGGTACGAGGGAAAGGCCAAGCTTAAAGTAAGAAATATTTTCCAGTCTAATGGCACCCCCAGCATATTCAGGATGATTGACAGCAGGACAAAACTGCCTAATCCTACGCCGACATTAATCAACTGGCGCTCCATGAAGTTGGCACTCTTTTTAGCCCGATGAGTAACGGTAAAGCCCAGCCCCCAGGTGTAGGCAAAGAATAATAATATGGTAGCCAGGCTAATCATACGAAGCTGAAATTACTTAGGGTATTTAATAGTTATTAATCTGCCAAGTACTGATTAAAAATAGGTGGAAAATGGTCTCACCTCGTTTTAAAGAGCGTGGCTTCTGGCTTTTTTAATGTGAAGGCAAAAATTTATGCAAAAAATTTCGCTGGGTGTAAAACCCCGCCCTTTAGGGCGAAATTTTTGCATGCTAAAAATGCGTAGTTGAGAAACCGCCTCTTTTGAAACCTTGTCATTTATGGCGAGGTGAGGCGGTTTCACGCATTTTTATC
>DATDXK010000065.1:0-7609 GCA_035289345.1 Candidatus Nanoarchaeia archaeon | reverse complement strand
GGGCTTTCCATCATCAACAGCATGCCGATAATTAAAGCTGGCAGGGATAACAGCGCGCTTAAAATAACCTTATGGCGCAATTTTTGTATTTCTTTTCCCCTGAAGGCTTGCTCTTTTTTGGCATCATCTGCAGCAAATATTTCAGCCCCATAGCCTTTACTTTTAATCGTCTTGATTAACTCCTCTTCAGCGGTTTTTTTCTCTTCAAATTCCACCAGTGCTTTTTCAGTAGAATAATTGATGGAGACAGAGGCAACCCCTTCTACTTTTTGCAAGGATCTGGTTAGTATATTAACACAGCTGGCGCAGTGCATGCCAGTTATTTTTAAGGTTGTTTTTTTCATTTTCTTCATTTATTCTCTCAATTTTTTCTATTGATGCTGCAGCTTAGGCGGCGTTTTTAATTATTTCCAAATTACAGCTGTGGTGTTTCCTGCACCAGCGTTTGCATTGCTTAGCTAACTTTTCATCCCTATACCACATATGGCATTCCTCACATTCAAACTTGGATCTCTTTCTTTTAACCATCATCTTTCCCCTCGGGCTATTTTACAGCAATACTCCTCCATGTGCAGGTCAATTAACTGCAATAATGGCTGGATAGTCTTTTTATTTAAATCGTAATAGGAAAATTTTCCTTTTTTTTGCTTGAAAACCATGCCGTGATACTCTAATTCCTTTAGGTGATGAGAGACTAAGCTTTGCTCTAATTTTGTTGACTTGCAGATCTCACTGACATTTTTGCGGCCATTTCTTAAGGCATTAAGCAGCTCCAGCCGGCTTTGGTTACCCAAGGTGCTGAAAAACAGCCGGTAAGCCTGTTTGTTACATGAATACATGTTCATATGAAAATTAATTCATATATTTAAGGATTGCGGTGGAAAGGTACAACCTTCAGCTGGTATTAGTAACTTTTAAGAATAACACCATTTAAACCTGCCGAAGGGAAATAGTTTTGGGATAACACAGATGGGAAAATTTATCACGGTTCCAGCTAAATTAATTAAGCCTACGCAGACAGACCTTTCCTACCAAGGTCTAGAATTTATTCTAGAAATATACCATTCATTTGCCAGCCAGTTATTGCCGCCTATCCCTGTGCGATACCATCTTGGTGAATACTTGCTACTTGACGGCCACCACCGAACGGCGGTAGAAGTTTTTTTAGGCCGCGAGAAGGTGCCAGTGTATCTGGCCAAATCTGCTGAAGACTGGCTGGACGAATCATTATTTCCGTTTGAAATGCGGAAGGGCCTTAGAGATAATAATGGAAACATCTATGAACGATTTAAGTTGGTTCTAAAAGGGAGAAATTACGCCAAGGAATACCAGTGCCAAACCATCAGGGATTTATTTGGTTTTGATAGCCTATACCATTTGGCTAAAAAAATAAAGTAGAACTTCCGGCCTAAATGTATTTAGAAGCTGTTTTGTGGTGATTAATCAACCCATTTCTTAGCAATCGTTCCCGGTCCTCTCCGGCCAACTATCGGCCCATCATCATAAATCAAGTTTGCCGCAGCCATGTTTTCCCTGGCCATTCTGGCGCAGGTATATGTTGCTAATATTCCGGAATCCTTCATTACCCGATACATTTCAGTAAATAGCTCTGTCGTCCACATCTCAGGAGAGGTTTTAGGTGAGAAGGGGTCATAGAAAATAGCATCAAAATAATTTTCATTTAATTTTTTAATTGCTTCTTTAACATCTTGGAGAATCACTTTTACGCTGATATGGCCTTGCCTAAATTCCAACCGGTTTAGACTTAATTTTTTATAATGCTGAAAAAAACCGATAGGAGGGTTAACTTCCTGAATTTTAGAAATAATTTCCGGATCATTTTCTATGCCAATTACCTCGATCTGGCATCCTGGATTTGCTTCCAAAGCCACTTGAATAGCCATCGCCGAGTTATAGCCCAGGCCAAAAAACAGATCCAGGATTTTAATTGAGCCGGTTTTAGCCAATTCCTTGATTTGGCAGGGCTCGGCATATTTTCTTAAAGCTTCTTCCATCGCTCCAGTTTGCGAGTGGTAAGTCTCATTAATTTCCTGGTTAAGAAACGATTCAGTATTGTCAGCAGTGATTATTTTTTTCATAGTATCAGTTGGTTTATTGATGGTGATACCTGGCTTCAATCTTCTTCATTTTATTTTTAAGTCCAGCTTCAACATCAATCCCTAGGTTTTGGGCTAGAATAAAAGTTGTTAAAATAACATCCGCAAATTCTTCGGCAGGATTAGTTTTATCCATTTGCTCTAATTTTTCTTTCCTTTGCAGGTCGGAATGAGCCAAGACTTCCTGGCAAAGTTCACCTAGTTCTTCCGCAATTTTGACCGTTATTGCCAGGCTCATTTGCTGCGGCTGTTCAAACTGATAATAGCCTTTCAGGCGTTGATGCTCTTGTTCGGCAAACTGTTTGATGGCAGCAAGATCCATGGTCTCCAGTATTGGGCCTTATTTTAAATAATTTGTTATAAATCGGTTGTGAACTCTAGATTTTCTCTGCCCTGTTCTTCCTCACCAGCAACTCAGCTACTTCAAGAAAGATTTCCGTCTCTTCACCGCTGTCAAAAGGGCCATAAACTTTCATGTCCTTCCAAATGAAGCTAGGGGTAGGATGAATAAACCTGATTCTGGTCTTGTTGTGACCTTCCCAGATCTTGTCTTGGTCTTCTCCTGCCCTACCCTGCCCTTTTTCGATCTTGCTCTGATCGCCTTTTATCTTGCCATGATCTTCTGCTATCATGCCCTGGCTTTCTTCCATCTTGCTAAGACCATTTTCTTTTAGCGCCAGCTCTTTAGCCCTAGCGTGTGAAAATGTTCCAGGCAGCTGGCCTTTGAACAATTGGTATAACACCTCTTCTCTAAACAAATTAAACAGGGCTAAAATCCGTTCATAAAATTCTTTCTCTTCTATTAACATGGCGCTGCTATCAATAATATCCGACCCAGTCTTGCTTCTGTTTAAGGCCACGTCAATGATTTTTTTTTCCCTTAATTCATAAATCTCTTTCAGGATTCGCTGAATGCTTTTAACCTCATATTCCAGCTTATCCCGCTCACCCAGGGCAAAAATGTCCTTGCTGGCGCTCTTTTCTGTTAACAACGATTTTTTCTCCTTAACATAAGAAACCACATCAATAAAAAAAGCAGGTTCCAGTTCCTGCAATTCGCCGCGCTTTTTCTCGTTTCTCAACATGTCGTACAAGGTTTCCAGAGTAATTTTTATCGAGCCCATTATCTACAGTTAAACATCCACCCCCAAGCAGTTAGAAGAGAGTATTCTTTTAAGTTTATTGCTGGTAGAGGTTATAGATAATAAAGGAAGAAAGAAAATAGCCGCAGGTTCAAAGCCGTAAGGACTATAGGTCAACTGTCGCCAGTACTACATTTAATGGTGATTTGAACAAGGAAAAGATTAAAAAGTATAAGCAGATCATAGAGCAAGGACATGGCCGATCTTAGATCTTCTTCTGACAATAAGCAAGCCCGATTGCTGTTTGTCGATTACTGGGCTGATTTTGTCAGAACACATCCGGATGAGGGGTAGGGAAAACAGCACACCAGTTTTATTAATAACATTAATAGCCTGATGCAAAATACCCAGCATTATCCTCTTACGGCTAAACAATATTTAAGGATTAAAGAAGAAGTAAAAAAGGAAAATCAGCATCCTAGGTAATTTTTGTTATATCCATCTTAGCCTGCTTTAGTAATCCCTTCCCGGCATCATCAGGATAATCCATTTTAGTCACTACTTTTTTAATGCCGGCATTAATGATCATTTTGGCGCAAACTACACAGGGAGTGTAAGTCACATATATAACTGCATCTTTGGTAGAAACGCCATTATAAGCTGCTAAGGCAATAGCATTCTCTTCTGAATGGCAGCAAATGCACGGCTCTTGATAAACTCCAGACTTCATTTTTCCCAAATGTCGTAATGTGCAGCGCCGGCAGCCGCCATCAATGCAGTGCTTAATCCCGCGCGGCGAACCATTGTATCCGGTAGATAAGATCATTTTATCCCTCACCAGCAAAGCGCCTTTTTTAGCTGACAAGCAGGTTGACCTTAATTTGACCTGCTCGGCAATATTCATAAAATAAGCATCCCAGTCGGGGCGTGGAAGATGCAATTTATACAAGTAATCTTTAACTAACCTTTCAATTTTAGTTTTCAGAACCTCTTTAGTTGAATCATTGCCCATTACTATCTCAGCCATCTTTGTTACTAGGTGTAGTTGCTGGTTATTGGCCTCATTACTAGACTCCTGCCGTTCTTTTTCTTTCAATTCTTTCATCGTTTTCGGATCTTCTTCACGATTTCTCTGGATGATCCTTTCCAAGCGAATATTATCTGGAGAAACAACCTCGATGAGCAAGAAATCTTTTCGCTGCTGCAATAACTGTACTTCGGAAGAATTACGGATGGAAGTGAACACATAATTCTCTCCATCCTGGACTTTTTCTAAGGCTATTCTGGCTAAAATATCAGCACCAAAGCCCTCTCTTAATTCATTGCCTACTTTTATCAAGGTATCTCGAGTAATTTTTTCTTTTCTTTTTTTGACCTCCTCTCGGATTATGTCAGAAAAAGAAACATGATAAAAATTCATCTCTTTCAGAATTTCAGCTACGGTATCTTTCCCTGTACAAAACAAGCCGGTTACGCCAAGGATCATGGTTATCATCCCCCTGTAAGTTGCTTAAAAGGATTTTTGTGTTCTAACCTCAATGTTAAAAAAGAGAAATAGATTTAAATTAAATTCTGCGGCTTATTTTCGGTGATATTAAATGGCTCGAGGAATATTTGTTGTAATTGATGGCACAGATGGTTCCGGCAAAAAAACACAATTAGATTTGCTGGCAGCGCGGCTGCGTGATAACGACCGAGCGGTTGAAACAGCTGATTTTCCGCAATATGGCCAATGGTCAGCGCAATTTGTGGAAAAATATCTTCGCGGGGAATTTGGCGGGGTTACTGAAGTTAATGCCAAAAAAGCATCTCTGTTCTATGCCCTGGATCGGTTTGAAGCTGCCCAAAGAATTTACAACTGGTTAGATCAGGGGGCAATTGTTTTATCTAATCGGTATGTTTCAGCCAATAAAGGGCATCAGTTAGGCAAAATTAGTGATGAAACTGAAATGAGAGGATTTTTGAGCTGGTTAAATGAGCTGGAATATGGAACCTTGGGTATTCCCGTGCCCGATTTAACGTTGTTTTTGCATCTGCCGGCAGAGATCGGGCAGATGTTAGTTGATTCCAAAAGCCAGAGAGATTATCTGCACGGCCAAAAAAGAGATATCCATGAACTGGATTTAAATCATCTTAAAAATGCCGAGAGAGCTTACTTATTCTGTGTAGAGCACGATTCTGCTGAAAATTGGAAGCTGATCAAAGGTTTTTCTAACCAAGAACCAAGGACGCGAGAAGCTGTTCATCTAGATATTTATGCTGCCGTTAATGAATTTATAACCAAGAGATGAATTACAGCTTCTGCTTTTTAACTTGTCAGCATCCCATCACTTTCGCTCATATCTCTTATAGATAAAATCAGCAAATCCCTTTTCTTCTTCCATGCGCCAATCATTCCAATCAATAGCCGGAAACAATATTTCGCCAGCATATCTCGCCTTAACATGAGAAACGTGGAGGGCAGTAGCCAGTCGCAGAGCTGCTTCATATAAAGTTGCTCCGCCCAGGATAAATACTGGCTTATGGCGCGCTTCGGCTTTAGTTAAGGCCTCTTCTATCGTCGGGCATACCACTACCCCTGGTTCCGGCCTTAATGTTTTGCTAACTACAATATTATACCTGTTTGGCAGCGGCCTGAACCGGTCGGGAAGAGATTGATACGTTTTTCTGCCCATCACCACCGTATTTCCTAGGGTGAGTTTCTTAAAAAGAGCCATATCGTCAGGAATTTCCCAGGGGATTTTTCCGTTTTTTCCAATTACTTTGTCTTCGGTCATGGCCACAATGATGCTTAATGAAATTGTCATTAGAAAAATCCTCCAAACATGGGTGTTGGGTTCTGCAGCTTAGGATGTTTTTCGTAGCCAATAAGATTAATATCAGAAGAGACATATTCTGCAATGCTGTTTTTTTTGGTAAGAATTTTAAGCTGAGGAAGCGGTTTAGGCTCTCGGTTAAGCTGCTCTTGGGCAGCCGGAAGATGCGGCAGGTAAACATGAAGGTCTTCAAATTTCCCTACCAGCTCTCCCAAGGCATAATCGTGCGTATGCGCCAGAAGATTAGCCAGCAGGGCATAGGAAGCAATGTTGAACGGGATTCCTAAAACTGTATCGCAGGAACGCTGACTCCACCCCAAGTTCAATTTTTGTGATTCAGGAGAGATGTTAACCTGCCATAAATAATGACAGGGAGGCAAGGCCATTTTAGGCAGATCTTGCGGATTCCAAGCGTTAACGATCAGCCGCCGGTTGTATTTCTTATTTGCCAAGGCTTCTTCCAGAACTTCCAGCTGGTCAATAGGCTGGGTTGAAGATTTTCCTCTCCATTGAGCGCCATATACCGGGCCCAGTTCTCCAGCAAGGGAAGCAAAATCCCTGTCTTGGAGGATTTTCTGCTCAAATCGGTTCAATAAACCTTCTGCGGGCTGATAATTTTGGCTCTTAGCCTCTTTCTGGGCCTGCTCGACTTCCGGTTTGGTTATCAAGCCAGAGTCAATAACCTTAGCTAAATTGAACCTTAAGGCATCCGAAGTCCAAATGCTTACTTTTTTTTCCACTAATGAGCGTATATTAGTCTCTCCACGCAAGAACCATAATAATTCTTCCACCACGCCTCTCCAATACATTGGCTTAGTAGTTACAATGGGAAACCCTTTACTTAAATCAAATCGGGCTTCCCTTTGAAACACGCCCACGGTTCCCGCACCAGTTCTTTCCACTGTTGACCTCTCCCCAGAAAGAGCAGCGTTTAATAAATCAAGGTATTGTTTCATGCTGTATTCATGCTGCTGTTAAAAATAATACTTTAAATATTAATCTATTGTTAAAAATAACCCTTGAAAAAATAATTGAGGATAAACCATAAATAGCAACATTATGATAAAAATGCGTGAAACCGCCTCACCTCGTCATAAAGGACGGGGTTTTACACCCAGCGAAATTTTTTGCATAACTAAAAAATACTGTTTATTCCTCTTCCTCTTTTACTTCACTGCTGGCTTTTCTCTTGCCAAAAAAAGAATCCAGCCGCTGGGAACTTATCGCTGCCTTATAAGAAATTTTCATAACTGTACACCCCTCTTTTTTTATAAAAAAAACGCAGGAAAGAGATTAATCTTTCCGCGCCGGAAACCTTGCGGTCTCCTGAACATCTATCGGTATCCTGTTATAAATAAATCAGATATATAAACTATCTTAACTTGCAACATATATTACTTAAGCTGATACTACTTTGAAAATAAGACCATTAGAGTCATCATGACCAACGATTATGATAAAAATGCGTGAAACCGCCTCACCTCGCCATAAATGACGAGGTTTCAAAAGAGGCGGTTTCTCAACTACGCATTTTTAGCATGCAAAAATTTCGCCCTAAAGGGTGGGGTTTTACACCCAGCGAAATTTTTTGCAT
>DATDXK010000064.1:0-2452 GCA_035289345.1 Candidatus Nanoarchaeia archaeon | reverse complement strand
ATGCAAAAAATTTCGCTGGGTGTAAAACCCCGCCCTTTAGGGCGAAATTTTTGCATGCTAAAAATGCGTAGTTGAGAAACCACCTCTTTTGAAACCTCGTCATTTATGGCGAGGTGAGGCGGTTTCACGCATTTTTATCATATCTATTAGCTTAATTTCTAATTTTTAGCTCATAGTCCGGTTGTAGTTCTTAGATTTGTTGCCTTTCATTGTCTTCTTATTAGTTTATCTTTCATAATAATAATGCATGATTAATATAACGTAATGCTGCATTCATCCGCCAAACGCTCGTTTAAATCTTGCAGCCGCTCTGCGAAATCAACTATCTCCACGCAGGATGAATCAGCCAACAGGGAACAAGCTCTGGCTCTGGTTTTGTAAAGCAGCAAGGTATCCTTAACATTCCCTTCTGAAGCCGTAAACCCGCTGATAAAGCCCAGGCAGCTGGCCGAAACATCAGAATTAAGTTCAGAGCTTTGGTAATGCTGTTCCAGTTCCTGAACTTTTGCTTCATAAATTTCTGAGATCAGCCTGATGCGCTGGTAAGCTTTCTGCATGTTGCAAAGGTAAATCTCCGGATCTTCAGTGAATATTGCCCCATAAACCGCTGCATCGCGATTAACTGCTTGGGAAACCATCGGCACGGGCTGCAAATTAAGCTTCTTCCAAAAAGAGCCTTCCTTAATAAAAAAATTAGCTTCGTTATTGGCAGTGAAAGAAACTGCAGTCAGATCTTTATCTTCTAAGGCCAGTAGTTGTCCGGGAATTCGCCCTTGGGAAACAATGTTTTTTCCATCAGCATCAACAATTCTTGCCCTGACCTTTTTTCCACTGGCGCTAATCTCTGATAAGGAATTAACTTTCTGAGCTTGGATGGTTAACTGTGGCTTGCTATCGGCTGCCCCTTCAATGAACTCATCGCTAAGACCCTGGCCTTCTCCTAAAAAAAAATAATGGTTATTATCGGAAGTAACCAGCAGAAAGTCCGTTATCTTGAACGGTAATGCATAAGGCAGACTCCATAAAATTAAGCGGGAGCCCTGAATGGTTGTTGGCGCAAACACGGAGTCAAAACTGTTTTGTACCCTGGCGGGCAATCCTACCACTCCATATTCGCTTACCCCATCCTCGCAGTTAAAATAAAGCGTTTGTTCTGACAGGCCGCCTAAAGGAATGCTGCTCTTAGTTTTTTCCGAAACTTGTGCGCCAGTGATGATTGATTCCAGGATTCTTACCACGTCAACTGCCAGATGCTGTTCAGAAATACTCTTCTGCCTGACCACCAAACTAACAAAAAACAGTAAAATTACCGCGCCGGCAATAAGGATATACACCCAGTTAAAAGTTACCTCCACCTGCCCTTTATGGTTAATATTGTTTTTGTTATGATGATAATTTGGGGGATTATGATGATGATGATTAACCCCCTTATCAATTTTATTCCCTGAATTAATTCCCGTTCCCATGTTTCAAGGTCACCCGCTGATTTTAGTCCGGTCTCCCCGGCCTTCCAGCATTAAAGAAAATTTACCATTTCTGATTGGCACACAGAGAACGCCCTGCTCTAAGCCGATTCGAGAAACCTTAATCCGGGCTTCTGCCGGAGGAGTGAGAAAAACATTTTCTTCTTCACTTTCAAACCCAGAAGATTCCTTCCATACTTCGCAGGCAATCTGGTTTAGCTGGCAAAGAGCTGCGGCTTCCTCAGGATTGGGAGTATAATCTAGATCAATAAAACAAATCTGCTTAAAATCGCCAGGAATAAAAAATTCTTCCTTTCTTACCGCCCCAAATTCTGAATGAAGCTGGTCAATGGAATTTTCCAGGTCGGATTTGAATTGCACCAACTGAATCTTCTGAGTATCGTTGATGAAGCCAATGATCGCCTTGAAGCCGAAAATCATGATCAAGGCAAAAGTAACAATAGTAATAATAAATATAAAAATCTGGCTGACCCCTGCGCCTTGGCGATTCATTTGTTCACTGGGGTAATACCCCGCCCCTTGAGGCGTCCTTTATTGATTGTATTGATTGTATTGTTTGTCTGCTGGTTGCCCAGTGAACATTGAAAATCCCAGCACTTAAAATAGATCCACTGCCACTAACAAAGAAAGTGATTTTCATTTTCCAGCACCTTTCTCAATTGCCTTCCTAGTAATTTTCTTAAGCCTAGAAAAGATGTCTTCAGCCTCTGAACTGGTAACTTCAGCCTTGCTCTTGGAAGCTAACAATTCCAGCCGGTCAAAGGCATCCTGTTCCCGCCCGCTTAATTTATGGTGTATTTTATCCTTGTGGTCAAGATAAACCTCGGCTACTTTCTTTAATCCGGAAACCGTCGGTGCAGTCTTGGCCACGGCTTGCTGAAGCTTAGATAAAGGAGTTTTATTAAATTCGCCAAAGAAAGCTTTCCGCTGTTTAGACTTGGTTTTTTGCTGCCGCTCCAATCTCCTCC
>DATDXK010000063.1:0-16574 GCA_035289345.1 Candidatus Nanoarchaeia archaeon | reverse complement strand
AAAAATGCGTGAAACCGCCTCACCTCGCCATAAATGACGAGGTTTCAAAAGAGGCGGTTTCTCAACTACGCATTTTTAGCATGCAAAAATTTCGCCCTAAAGGGCGGGGTTTTACACCCAGCGAAATTTTTTGCATAATTTAAAGATTAATTTGAAGCTAATCTCCAGACTGCTTTAAGCCCGACGATTACCGCTCCGGGAACTACAAAGACCACGATGTTGCTTAAAGATGAGCTTAAACAGCTGCCAATGCCCGGGATAAGGCTTAAGTTGACGATTCCTGAGAGCATCAAAGCAATAGCCGCAACCAAAAATGGAACAGTTTCTTTTATTGATAAATTGATCAGCCCTACGATTAAGCCTAATATCACCAAGGTTGTTACCAAGGCCACTGGACTGACAATGCGATTAGCAGTACAACTGTTATTTAAGATTAAACTGAACCAGCCTCCAGATAATATGGCTATGACCAAACCAACAAAGAAAGCATAATGAGCGATGCGGTGCAGCTCGTACTTCTTTTTACCCGATCCAGCTTTAGATATATTCTTTTTATCCACGATACTATCACCTCTCTATCCCAACAAATAGAATTTAATATATAAAAGTATCGAAATTATGGGCTCTGTAGAAAAAGTCCGTCTGTATCCTGATTAAGGATGATTGCCCCAAAAAAAAAGCAAAACATTTTATAGAAAATAATGATAATCTGGTTTATATGCAAATCTCCCCGTCCATTGAGATCATTGAAACTGCGCTGCTGATCAATAAAAAAATATTAGTAATCAATGATTTGCATTTAGGCTATGAAGAAGCCCTGAGAAATAAAGGCATTCTGGTGCCCAAATTTCAGCTGCAGGAAATTATCCGGATCCTGCAGCAGATTTTAGCTCGCTGCCAGCCTGAAAAAATAATCATTAACGGTGATTTAAAGCATGAATTCGGGAAAGTGCTGCCACGGGAAGGGAAAGAAGTTTCCCAGTTCCTAGATTTTTTGCTGAAATATTCCTCGGAAGTCATCATCATCAAAGGCAACCACGATCCGCTCATCCAGCCGCTAGCCAGGAAAAATGGAGTTAAGGTCGTTACCGGATACAAAATCGGCGATATCCTGGTTACGCATGGCGATGAACTGGTAAAAACTAAGGCCCAGTGGATTATCATCGGCCATGAGCATCCAGCCATCAAAATCCGGGAGAAAAGCAAATGGGAAAAGTACAAATGCTTCCTTAAAGGCCGCTGGAAGGGCAAGGAATTGATTGTCGTGCCCAGTTTTAACCCACTAATTGAAGGAACTGACGTGCTGGAAGGACAAGCTCTCAGCCCGTTCCTTAAAAAAATCGATAACTTTGAGGCGTATATCGTCAGCGCGGGCGAAGTATTCAAGTTTGGAAAAATCAAAAAAATAAAATAGATTTAAAACAATAATAACCAAAAAAAAACAAAAAAGATATTTTTAGGCAATTACCTTCTTTTCTTGCGTATCATTCTTTGGCGTGACTTAGCTCGTGCTTTAGTCATCACACCAGCTCCGCAGCTGGAGCATTTGCCTTTATAACTATACTTAAAGCTGTTTTTAGAGCAAACCAAACATTTTGCAACTGGCATGGATAACACCTCCTTTTTGACAACGATTAAAGATGGCTCAGAAGCTGGAATCGTTTCCTGCCGCATCTTTTATAAACCAATTTAATTTACCTGTTTAATGATCCTTTATGATTATTTTAAAGTTTAAATAATTTACTCAATCCTGGCATTGCGGGCAGAAGGATGTTCCCCGGCCGCCAAGATTTATTTTCTCCAGGGCATGATTCCCAGGGCAATAATCCCGCCCGTAAACGGCCAGAAAATTCTGGAAATTTCCTTTACCGGTTAGATGAGAATAATTTTCCACCGTAGTCCCATTATTTTTTATGGCCAGCAAAAGGATTCTTTGCATTTCCTGGTGCAGTTTAACTAATTTATGGTTAGAAATATCCTTGATTTTATGGGCTGGTTTAATGCCGGCATGAAAGAGCATTTCCTGGGCATAAATGTTGCCGATGCCCGCAATACAGGCTTGATCCAGCAATTTAGTTTTAATTACAGCAGAAGGGTATTCCTTCAGTAGAGCGACAAATTCAGAACTGGTTATTTCTAACGGCTCTGGGCCTAGGCAGGAAAGCTCTTGCTGAAGCTGCTGGTCATTAAATAATCTCACTGAACCAAACCTTCTGATTTCGTTAAAAGTCAATAAGAAATGGTTATTTAAGGTAAATACACCTGAAAGATATTTTTTATATGATGCATCACCCGGATTTGTGACATGATAGAAATGCCCGGTCATTCTTAAATGAATCAGAAGGTTATGGCCCTGCTCCAACTGGATGATGATGGACTTGCCTGTTCTATGGACGGAAATAATTTTAGAAGGCAATATCCTGGGGATGAATTGATCTATTACCTTTTTATCATTAATAGTTAAACTAAGGATGGTTTTTCCAACTATTTTATGCCTTAATTGGCGTACGATTGTTTCTACTTCCGGCAGTTCAGGCATTTTAAGTTATTCGCTTTCTGTAGGTGAAAGAGCGGCTTTGATATCATACAAAAACAGCTTTCTTATAAAGCTTACTTTCTAGCCACATACACAAAAGCAGGAAGTAAATTCTTCCAGACAGTCCTTGTTGTCTCGACTTCCCTGAACCTAGAATCCATTTTTTGCTTAAATCTTCTTCCTGAAATAAGTACTGTTCCGTGAAGATAGGCAAAAGTCAAGAAAATCCCGTTTGATTTTAAAGATGAACTTACTGAATTAAGCAATTCATCTTGTAATTTCGGATTAAAATTAGCCAAAGGCAGGCCGGAAATGATGCAATCAGCTTTTTTGCCCTTAAGATACTTTCTAAGATTTACAGCAGAATCCTTGTAAACTTTCGCATTAGGAACCCGCAATTTTGTTTCATTGACAAAGCGAGGATTTATTTCAAGTACGATAAAATGGGAGTGCTTATTTTTTTTATTCATTATCTTCTCCGTAAAAATGCCTGTTCCCGAGCCTAATTCAAGGATCAATTTTTTGTCTTTTAGTTTGGCCTTATCAGTTATCAATTCAGCCAATTCCTCTGAACTAGAGGCTATTGCTCCAGTAAAGCCAGGATTTCTGATGAATTCCTTGAAAAAGTGTAGCGCCATATATATTATTGATATCAATGCCTATTTAAAGTTCTTTATTCTTAGGACGTATTAAATCTTCTGTCAACTCTCGATTTAACTCCTCCCCGGCCGCATAAAATATATAAACGTTTGCAGCTTGGATTAAGAGATGCAAGAAGGCGAAGAAAGGCAGGGAGAAAAAACCATCATGGTTCTGAGAAAAACCCGCAAAGCCTTCCTGGTTGAATACGGCTGCGGAATATTATTATTGGGGCTGTTAGGATTTTTATCCCTTAAAGGGTTACAGTTCAAGCCCTTGTTCTCCAAAGCTGTAATCGGATTAGCTTTATTTTCCATGCTATCAGCGGAATACTCCCGGATAACCAACAGGTACAAGATTACCGATAATAAAATAACTTATATCAAAGGGATTATCAAGCAGTCCAAAAGGCATGTTTATTTTGCCCCGCTGAGTTTTTTACCAAACATTAACTCCAAGCAAAGCCGGCTGCAGAGGTTTCTTGGATATGGCACTATCATCATTACCGGAATACCTGAAGAGGGAGTAATTTCCGGCAGTTTTGAGATTAGGGACATAAACAATCCCCACAAAGTGTTGCACCTGATGGAGCGCTGGATTGATTATTACCGCAATAGGGCTTATGGCGCCAAAAGGCCGGATGAGAAGAGTTAATTCTTCTTCAATAATTTTTTATTCTCTGGTTTTAAAAGATAGTTCTCTTGATTTATAACTGGTTTACCAATTCTTTTTTCAGCATCTTTTCTGGCATTGCCAGCCACCTCTCCACCTTCTTTGGCAGCATTCTTGTTTTCAAATAATCCTTGGGCATCTTTAGTTCTAGCAATTTCAGTAGACACTCTTTCACCAAGCATGGAGAAAATAAGTTCCAGATCGTCCATGTGGTCTCTTAAATTTTCTCGTTTCAGTCCCTTTAATTCTTTATACTCAGACGGCGTTAAACCAAAAGTGGCTTTTGATATTTCTGCGGTTAAAACGGCAAATTCTTTCTCGGTTTTTACTCCTCTTTTGTTCCATTCATCTGTCAGTTCGTCTCTTATGGCAACGCCCCGAACTCTCTTTTCTATCCAATCTTCAGAGTAGCCTTTAGCTTTGTAGATTTCTTTCATACGTTTCTGGGCTAATTCCGGGTTTTCAATTTCCTGAACACGTTCGTAACCGACCTGGGCTAGCCATAATTTAAAAGGCTCGGCCTTTTTGGAGGGGATAGACTGGATGATACGAAACAAAGCTTCAGTATTAGCGCAGTCTGTTTCTCTTAATTTTCCATCTTCTGCTGATAATTTCAACTGTACACAAAGCGTGTACAGTTCGATTTCTTGTTCTACTTCCCTCGCTTTGAGCATGTTCCAGTAATTTCTGGGATTAGAACTATCGGTAAGCGCTTCAACGACATCCACAACTGAGAAAAACCATTCTTCGTTGTGCCAGATTTTTCGGATATTTTTTCCCTCAAACAATGACAGTTTATTCATATTTAACCACCTTAAAATATCATGATATAGGCAGTTTATATATCTTAGCCGAACCTGTCCAGTGGGTAGCGGCTTAAATTGGATTGATTATTATCAAAATCGAGCTTACGGCGCCAAAAGGCCGGATGAGAAGTGATGGAACCAATTTACAAGTCATAAAAAGACGGGAAAGCACTTGACCATGGACTAAAGGACGTCTGGCTCTTTTAGTGTAATCGCTCTTTGCCATCAGGCTCTTTGAAATGATAAAAATGCGTGAAACCGCCTCACCTCGCCATAAATGATGAGGTTTCAAAAGAGGCGGTTTCTCAACTACGCATTTTTAGCATGCAAAAATTTCGCCCTAAAGGGCGTGGTTTTACACCCAGCGAAATTTTTTGCATAATTATCCACAAGAAATGAATCCAAAATAAGGGGGGTTTTTTAACTCATTAGCATTAACCTCTCTCATTTTAACAGTATCACCTAAATTACCGCCTATTAATTGAAATTTATCATTATTTTCACTAACAACTATATCACAGTGAGCTGGTTGTGATGAATATTCTCCATTATATTCAATTTTACAACCATTCTGACCATTGGCATTTCTACAAGCACATAAAATATCTCCCGGCCGTAATTGTTTTATATTATTAATATCATTGGTTTTACAAATCCCTGGATTTTTATTAATATTATCAAAATATTTCACATGCTCACATTCTCCAATGAATGATGCTATTGCCTCCTTCATAACATATGAAATAAACGCTGCAGACCAAGGAGTTTCTAGAACCTCTTTGGAAGTACATCTTCCGGCAGTATGATACTCCTTTAGTTTTACCAATTGTTCTGAATCAGTTTCCACTTTATTGCCCCAATTCTCTAATTCTTTTTTGGCAAGTTCAATAATCCTAGCTTTTAACTCCGTTGGAATTGTGGGTTGAGCACCAAGAGTAACAACTGAAATTGGCGGCAAAATCCATCCAGCACCGGGGTCATAAATTTTATTTTTTAACTCTTCAGTAAAATATCCCCTGATCTGGCTCCAGACATTATCAATTTCATTGCAGAGGCTGGACTGGCAAAAATCGCTGGAAGGAAGTGACAGGGAGGATGATGCTGATGTTGCTGTTGAGCCTGGAACAACAACTACTGCAGGGTCTACATTTCCAACACTTAATTGAGATATGCCATTGCCCATTACGGTTACTTCTTGGCTGCCTCCTAATGGTGTATGTTCGTCAGCATTAACTTCATTAAGAAATTGTAAACCCTGTTCTTGATTTAATTTTACTAGTTGCTCAGAAATGAGAATCAGCTCATTAGCATAACCAAAATACATAAATTTAACATTAATCCAACTTTTAAAAATTATTCCTGCCAAATATTCCCAGCGGTTATCCGCAGAAGAATAGCGATAAACAGCCTCATATGCCAGTAGGTTAACTCCAGCCGGTTTTTCTACCGTTACAGTTATCTCATCATTTTCAGCATAAACTATAGCACTTGAGGAAATAATTAAAGCCAGCATTAACATTGCCAAAATTAAACGCGTCTTCTTCATCCTTCCACCTCAAACCTTTCCGCCAATTTCATCATTTTAAACCTTTGACTTCCCAGTATCCGCCTTTCTTTCCGCCAGCGCGTTTTAATATTCTGTCCGCTTTTAGCTTTTTGATATTCCACTCCACGCCCTTGACACTTAGCCCAGTTCTCCCGGCCAATTCCCTAGCTGTAATTCTAAAATTTTCTTTAATTAGTTGAATAATCTTATCCCTAGTCTTATCCCCAGTCTTATCCCTAGTGCCAGATAGAATGACTTTTCTCTTAAATGTTACAATAAACTGCCTTCCGACCTCTTTAAACTCAGTAGCCGGCTCTTTTGATAGGATTAAACCTATGCCTCTTCCCCATTTTTCTACAAAATTAATTTTATCAAAATTATTTGCAGTGCAACTCATCCTTCCACCTTAAACCTTTCCGCCAATTTCATCATTTTAAACCTTTGACTTCCCAGTATCCGCCTTTCTTTGAACTTCCCAGATATCTGATTTTGCCTTCTTCCTTAAGCTGCTTGACCCACCGCTCAATAGTTCGTTTAGGAACTGTTAAGGCATTAACAAAATGAACCACTCTCAAGCCAGGATTCTTCCCAATATAATTTAGCAACTCAGTTACTCCGCCAGTTACTCCGCCAGTTACTCCGCCAGTTACCACCCGATCTGTTTGCAGCAACTGCGGCCGCTTAAAAATAACAGTAAACCAATCCCCGGAAATCTCAAATGCCGGCTCTTCCAATTTTTCTGCCAGCATTAAATCCCGCATTCGCTTAATTCCCGAGCCAACATTCTCAACTAAGCCAATCCGCTGCAGCAGGCCAAACACCAGGGGGTTTCTGGATAAGCTCTTTTTGCCGAAATCTCTCCTCCTTAACCCTTTAGTTAAGCCGCCGGGATTAGTAATTTCCACCCGGTCAAAAAAAACCTCTACCAGGATTTTAGCGCCGCGAACATTATAATCACGATGGCCGAGAGCATTAACCAAAGCTTCCCTTAAGGCATCTTCCGGCAATTCTAACTTTTTCTCATGAGGGCCGGCAGTAATTATTATTCTCGTGTTTAATTTAGCTTTTAAATAATTCAGCGCTTCCCGATAATTGGAGTATAGATCGCCAGTGAAATCTTTTTTATCAATAATATTAACTTTATCCGTTCCTTCATAAAGAACGCAGGTTACTATTGCCTTAACAAAAAATCGGGCAATATCCTTGGCAAACATTAGAACACCGGCATTTTTAAGCCTGCGTTCTTTTAGCAGTGATAAATTGTGCAGGATTTCTTTTCGCGGCAAAACTGGGCTGATGTGAGCTAACTTCATAAAAATATCAAAAGCTTCAGCGCTAAGATCGGTTTTAAGATTAAACTCGCGATTAGCTATCTCATCCCACAACACCAGCCCTTCTTTATAAAAAAATTCCCTGATTTCTTCCCGTCCCAATTGCTGCGAGTTTGGCCCATAGCGAAGATAGAATTTTCCATTTACAGAATAAGGCTTTTTAGTCCCTTCAGAAATATTAATTATCAAAACATTCTTAATTGTTTCCAGTTCTACCTTAAATCTGGGGTCAAAATTTCTGGCTAAATCAATAATTTGCGATTTTAACCTATTAGTAATATTTATGCCCTTAATCTGGCCCTGATCAGAAACGCCCAGTAAAATCTTGCCGCCATTAGCATTGGCCAACGCACAGATTTCTCTGGACAAGTCCTTATCGCTTTCCTTGAATTCCAGATTGTAGCCCTCGCCTTGCTCCAACAAAAATTTTAATTCTTTCTCTTTTTTTGGAGTCTTCATCCTTCCACCTCAAACTTCTCAGTTAACGTGGTTTTTTTATCCAGCAGCGGGTTTTCAATGATCAACTCCAAAGCATAATCACCGCTTTCTCCGACACCAAGTATCGTGAAATAATCCTTAAACGTTACCGTTTCCGTTCTTTTCTCACTCCGGACATCGACATAAAAGTTGTCTTTAGACTCGGCATCCAACAGCAGCTGCCCGGAAGGGCTTCTTACCCGGTAATTTTTAACGATCATTACCTGCCCGTCAAAAACCGTGCTTTCCACGACATACCTGAAATGGACTTCCTCTCCAAAATTAAACTGGTTTTTAGGAAGGCAATTAAACTGCTCATCCACGGAAGCGCAGAATGAAAATTCTTTGATGCCAATATTCCCGGAATTTTGCAGCGGCAGAAATCTTACATTCAGCACGTCCACCGGCTCATGCTCAGCCTTAACGGAGATAATTCCGGTTCTGACGGAAATTAACACTAGAATGCTGGTGATGACTGCAATGACTAGGATGGAAAGGATTTTTAGGGCAACATTACCAGTGGTATTTAATTTAAGAAAAGCAGCCTCGACTCGCACAGCACTTCTGGCGCTAGATCTTATCACTCGTGGATTGATGCTGCTTTCATTTCGCCTACTGCTCATTTTAACTACCATTATTAATCAAATTGTTATTTAATTTGAGTTATAACTAGTACACCTATTTTGATACAGGCTGCCAAATTCCTTATCAATTTGGCACATATAAGCTTCAATTTTTTGGAACTCAGGTTTGTCTTTAGTAGCAACATCATACTGCTCCTGCACTCCTGGGCCCGGACGGTTAAAGAACAGCTCCAGGAAAGTGTTAACTTCCCGAACATACCTTTTTGGATCTTTTTCCTTATCACCTTTCTTAATGGCCGCCGCGGCACTGTAAAATAAAGCGATAGCGTTAGGTAAATCGCCGCGCCGCTGCTGAATCACGCTGCCCGCCAAAATAAAGACCTGGTCATAATTCTGCCGGTTAAACTGTTCAGCGAGGCCTGCTCCCTGCAGGAACTCCTGCTCTTCCTTCTGAATCGTAACCTGCCGGGAGAAAGAAGTCCTTCCTTGAGTGGTTTTCACCGGCTCACGAGCGTAAGTGCAGCCGCCGGCTTCATCAGCTTCCAATAATTGGTACTGCACAGTAAATTGCCGGGTGTTAGCCTGGCTGGAAGCGGAAGATGCCACTCGGTATTCGCAGAAATTTTTATTTTGATCGGCACTAAAATCACCAGCATTGCTGATAATATTGGAAACTATTTCCCCGCCAATATTAAATTTAATGGCGTTAATTTCCACAATCGTAAAGCTGCCAGCAGTTGTAGTTGTATCAGAACCACGCACTAAGAAAAGATTCTGATTTGAGCTATATTCTGTTTCCGCCGGATACACTCTATTATCCATCTTGACTTGATATTTCCCATCATTCTGAGAAATTAAATTAATCCTATAACTTCCACCCGGAGTATTAGGTGTTGATCCGGGAACACGCAACCCGCTGCCGCAGCCGCGATTGCTCGTCTCAGATTTAATCAGGCTGCTTGCTGATCCCGTAAAGTGGGATGGATCAACATTAGTCAATACATCCGTTACAATTATCTGGCCGGGGGTATTGGCAGGCAACGATTTGATAAATGGAGGATCACTCAGCACACCAGGCAATAGCGGGCTGATCGTTCTCTTTAAGCATTTAGCGTTGCTGTCTAAATTTACATGAACTCCCAATTTAATTGGATCCAGGGTAGCTCCGATAAACAAGTTGGGGCTGTCGCAGCTGGTCCAGCTGTTGGTATTTTTATTCCAGCAGCTGAGCAAGGGCTCTTCAAAATATACGCCGCCAAATCCCAGCAAATTGCTTAATGCTGAACAACGGTATTCGCCAGTAATCAAGTTAGCCTGGCAATTAAATTCATCGGGTGGAGAAGTGTCAACCAACGGCTCATAAAATACGCCTTTGGCGCCATCATAATATCCTTCCTCGAAACAGTTCTGGGCATTCTTTTTCTCCAGCGAATCCAGGTATAATTCCACTTTAACGTGGTCATAGCGGTAAGGGGCATCAACGCGGATCGGCGATTCCAGCGGGATGCTGAACAAGTCTCCCGATTTCAAGTTAAAGTTGCTCATCAGCAAATGCTCTTTTTGTCCGATTCCCGCCGGCTGGCCCTGGGCATTCAGGCAGTCGCAGCCTCGCCCGCCACAACTGGTGTCCACTCCTGGCTTACCTAAATCTTCAGGCCCGATGCATTTCAAGGAAATTTTCCAGTTCCTGATATTACAGCCCGGCAAGATAATTCCGCCAATGTTATAATTAAAGACAGCCGTTTGCTTGGCTGGATTAAAGGTGCTTAATTCCCGCTCGCGGGGCACCAGCGTTACTGTAGATTTGGTGGGGAAGGCGTAAGCCGCATCCAGCAAAAAGTCGGTGCTGAACAGCGGGAATTCCACGCCGAAAGCCGCCAGGCACATGGACTGGGCGAAGCCCTGCGCTCCTTCCTGGAAATATTCGTTTAATTTAGCATTGCCATAATCGCGCAGCACATCATCAATTGACAATTGCAGCGCTTCAGGAATAGCTTTAAACCCTTGCTTAATCACCTCACCGGCATCACCAAAAATGTTGCCTTCCTTCTCTTTATCTTCAAAATTAATAGGGCTGCATTGGTTGCTTAAGTAAGCAATTCCTTTATACAGCAAACCGCAGACGTGCTGGGTAAACAGCGTTTTGCAGGCGCCGGCATCCTGCAATCCGGTATATTTAGCGGACACTAAACAGTTGCGCATGCCCACTAAGATGCTTTCTAAAATCTTGATGTTTTTCAAAATGCCAGACAAGCAGACACTCTGGAAAGTGCCAATCAGCTGAGTGTGAGGATTAATCTCATGAACTTCACCACCGCCGGGATTGAGCAAATAATTGGCGCCAAAAGCGCCAGAAACATCCCGGCCGGTATAATACCTTATTTCCGGATAATATGTTCCCACTGCTCCCTTGGATTCAATAAATTTGCGCTCTTCCCGGTATGAATAAATCTCTTTAGCCTTCTCAGTAGCCTTGACTGCCGTGCGCAGAGTTTTGTCTGTGCTGTCGTGCGCTTTTTGATCATCTTCCTGGCCAGCGCAGACGCATTGCTGAAATACCGGTGTTTTTATGTCGTAAGCTCCAGGATTTCTTTGATCATAGCCTTTAATGAAACAATCGCTGGTATAGCCGGCAGAATACTTGTTATGAATTAATGGCTGTTCTTTGCTGGTAGCAGAGTTGCTGTTAGCATCTCCTAGTTTTTTGCCATTCCTTTCCAAAGTAATTTTTCCGCTAGGATCTAATTTTTCATCCCAGCAGCCTTTATCGTAACCACTACCACTGTCTGCTGGTGCTGCTGATGCTGGTGGTGTTGCTGGTGGTGTTGCTGGTGGTGTTGCTGGTGGTGTTGCTAGTTGATCAGCAACAAATAAATCCGTTCGTTTAGCCCCGCGGCAAATTTGCGCGCAGGTAGCATCCCTACCTACGATCATCGATTGCGCGCCTTCCGGCTTGTAAGCCAGCAAGGTATCTTTTTCTGCCCTCAATCCACCAAAGATCGTTCCCACTGGAGTCAGGCGGTAAATTCCATTGCTAGTATCCTCTTTTTTTTGCGTCCCCTGCTTATTGTAATACAACGTTCCATCGGTAGTCTGCCAGCAGATTCCGCCGGTTTCGCCGATCTGCGTAGCCGCTGCAGTAAGGGTTTCTTTATTTGATGTTGCTAGGGGAGTAGCAGTGCCTGGAACTATACCAATTTGGTTAATGATATGCGTCTGCACCAAGTTCTGGCAATTTTCCCGCTGCAATAAAGGTACACCTCTTCCGGTAACCGCGCACTGCTGCTGCTCCAAGATAACTGTGCCAATTTCATCCAACCGCTCTTTAGCGGTCCAGGCCGCAGGAACCGCGCGGCAGAACGATCGGTCCCAAGCCCAGTGGTAAGCCGTGTCTAGCCCGCTTTCCAATTTCCAGGCCGAAGCGGTATTGGGGCAGCGCTCTTCCAAAATTATTTTCTTGGCTTCTTCAGAATCAAGATTACCACAATTATTCTGAACTATCTTCGGGATATCAGGAGTATCACCACCATAACTGGGCTCAGCTGTAACTAATTCGCACCAGTTCTCAATGGTTTCTTTCAGATATAAGCCGCTTTGGTCCAGGGGGCAGCCGGCAAATTCATTCTTGAACTTATCTTTGTCAACAGCCGCCGCTAAACCCTTGGTGAAACTAAAGTAAGCTTCCACCTTGGAAGTGATAATTCTGGATAAGCGCGCCACGGTTCTTAAGGCAAAGGTGCCCATGGAAACTAAGGCCGTTACCACATACACTTTTTCAACAATTGGCCGCACCGTTTGAAGCTGTTTAATCGTAAAGTTTAAAGCATCAACGCCTTCGTTAGCCAAAAAATCCGGGATTAATTTTTTGCTGTCAATTGGAATGTCTACCTGATAATTTAAATCATAACAAATGTTTTGGATCTTGGAAGCGCTCCAGGTCCCGTCGGCCTGCCGCTCCTGGTAATTTACCGCAATCTTTAGCGGAAAATTCAAGCGGCGATTTTTGAATTCATTCCAGAAATCTTCCTTGGTGTTGCTGAAATCCTTGGTTCGAGCCAATTTCCAGGTCACATAATATTTTGTGCCGTCATTATTTTTGACTGTCGTTCCCGTGCCTGGCAGGATGCGGCAGCCAATGCCAGACTGTTCATCCTTGGTTTGACTCTGCGTGCAAGCTTTTTCCAGGCGCACGCTGGTAACTCTAAATCCCTGTTCGGCATCAATCGACTCTTGGGCGGATCCAGTTCTAGTGCGTGTATCGCCGGGAGTTCCTGAGCCCTGGTATTCCAGGCTGAACACAGCCTGAATTTCCTGCCTTCCATCATCCAATAGTTGGGGAACCAGCCGCAACGGCCGCTGGAATTCTGGCAGCGATTCAATGGCAAACCCAAAATCACCCGAGCTGCAGGAATTTACGGAAATGGTATACTGCTGGAACGCTGTCCGGCCCAGCGCATCTTCAGCAATCAAATAAACTTGGTAAGTAAATTGCTGCTGCTGGTTAACTGAATCTCTGGAAAAGACAGTTATATCCAGCAGTTCCCGGGGAACTTCCTTAGGGGCTAAATTTTCCAATTTAGCATTTAAGATGTCTGAAATTTCTTGCGCAAAATTAACGTCCTTAAAGGCAAATTCGCCCTTCTCGTCAGCTGTAACTATAGCCCGAGCTTTAGAAAAGTCAGGAGTGTACTCGCGCCCCTGCGGCCTAAACACATATAAAAAAACCTTGGAGCCGGGCTTAGTCTGCCCGCTGATTCCCGATTCCGCCCGGTTCTCATAATACTGCAGGCCATTTTCAATCTCGGCGCGGATGAATTGCCGTTCCAAATCAGCCCGCACGGTAAATTCTTCCACCGTTTCAAAGCCGGCCTTATCAGCAGCCACAATCCTGAGGGCATTAATCCCTTCCTCTAATGAAACAGTTTTAGCGATAGTTAGGCCCTGGCCTTTAGCTGCGGAACGGTTATTGACAAATATTTCGTAAGAGCTTTCTTCAGAAATGGTCCCGTTAACCATTATTGAACGCTCCGTAATGAGGGCCGGCAATTTAGTTAAGGTTAATACTGGCCGCTTAAAGTCGGCCTTAACCAAGCCTTCTTTAGAAACGGTATTTCCTGAGGCGTCAGCAGCTATAACCATTACTGTATGCAGTTCCACCTCTTCCAGGGTTAAAGTTAGGCTGAAACTGCCCTCGCTGCCAGCCGCGGCAGAACCTTTGACCAGCCCGTTAATTTTTACAGTGATGATCGCTCCAGCTTCGGAAGTGCCATTTAATGATAACGTTCGGCCCGCTACAATTTCAGGAAACTTTACCTCTAATGGCGGAGGGACAGTGTCAACTTCCAGCGTAGTGAAGGTGTAAAATTCTCCAGAATTATCGTCAATCTGGCTGTTGCTTTCCACGCTGTAAAAATATTCTTGCTGCTGGTTTAAGCCAGTTAAGGGCAGGGCATGCGCAGTAAGCAGTTTGGCATCGCCAACCTGGCGCAAATTTTCCTTGCTTTCGCCATACTTCACAAAACTGTCGGCAGCCTGGTCTGTTTCCCAGAGAATCACAGCTTTAGTGTCAGTAACATCCACAGCACGCACATTGGAAATCTGCAGGGCGCTGGCTAGGGGCAGATTAAACAGCAGTACAATTAACACCACACCAACCAGCATCCTCATTTTTTTAGGCATCATTTTTTATTTATTTGGCAGCTCTGTTTATTTCTTCCTATTATGTTAAATTATTTTTATTAATCATGACCTTATCTCCGGCAAAGGCAGCAGCTTGCTGGATTGCTCTAGTTCCAGGAATAATTCAAACTGTTCCGTTTCAGATAAGCCCGTTTGACTGAGAGCATGGAAAGTAATCCCGTCAGCGTTCTGCAGCTGCTCCCAGGGAACCAGCCATTTGCCTTTATACCCGCCCAGGATCGTTTCTCCGTCCAGCAAACTAATTTCCAGCTCGTAGGTAAAATCAGCCTTGGCCAGCAAGGCCACGGTATCTTCAGCAGTGAACTGCTGATCTAATTCAGGTGATTTGATAAAGGTAACCTCATGCGCCGGAGGCAAACTTTCATTGTGGCGGAATTTTAAGGTTATCAAAGCCACCTCGGCATCATCCAGCTCCTGCCCAGCGCTGAGAGCCTGGCTGCGGCCGATGGTATGTTTTAACACCTTAACATTATTTACTAGAATTTTTTTCAGGGGCGAAAGGTCTAATTCCACTTCTTTGTTGGCAGCGCTGACCACTCGGGCAAAATTTTCCTTATAATTGTCTTTCTTGCCGCGCAGGATGCCCCCGGAACAGTAAGGGAAATTAGTTATAAAGCCGGCATAGCCCAAGCCGCGGTAATCATACTGGGTCTGGCCGATATCACAGCTGTATTTCAGGCAAGTGTAAGAAATATCTACCCCGCCTAAATCATGGCGATCACGGACGCCGGTCTGCTGGTTTTCAATCAGCTCATAAGTCCTCACTGCCATGGGAATGATAGCATTTCTGCAAAATTGTTCATCATCATAACTATCAAAGTAAGCTGTTTTTCGTGGAGTGGCAATTTCTGAACGGTCAGGAATATTATTCTTTAAGTGAACTGTCAGGCCAAACTTCAGGCTATAGCCAGTAGTTTCATCGGTAACTTCCACCACCACCGGAAAATCCAAATTGTAGACAAATTTCCAGGTCTGCAGACACAGCACTGAAATTAACGGATTGTTATTTCCCAGCTGGCTGCTGCTTAAAAATTTGCCGCTGCGGGGAGTAACCTCAAAAGAGAAGGGATAATTGTCTTCAAACATAAACCGCGCTGACAGGTCTGGCACGGGCGCATCTTGCTCCAGATCCCAGATGTAATGGTTTTCATAGTAAGGCAATCCTTCGGGAAAATCAATGAATTCAGTCCCTTTGACTTTCAATTCCCGCAGGTTAACCCGCAATAAGTCTTTGATCCCCTGCCGGACGGAATCAATTCTCCATCTTTTTTTATTGCAGCTGAATTCTGTGCCAAACAGCGGCACGTTGGCAGAGTCCAGCGCCAGCAGGTCCTGGGCAAGATCCTCTAATTTTAATTCTCTCAATTCACGCTCAATAATTTTCACCGCCAATTCCCGAATAGCCTTAAGCCGGACTGGAGATTCAATCGAAAACTGTTTCAGCTCCGTAACAATCTCTCCAGCCTTATCTTTAACCTGGATGTTCCACTGCACGTTAAACAAGATCTTCCGGTCAACAATTCTGGTGTCAGCTGCTACTGCTGACCGCTGCACTAAGTCATAAGTTTCTTGAAAAACCGGCGCGCCAGATACGCAAGGAGCCAAATTTTGCTCAATGTGCCGGTCCAAGCGCAGCTTCAAGTCAGCTAATGATGGGGCAGCATTGGTTTCGCCATAAGCCCAGTAAGGAACGGCAGTGAAGGGAGAAGTCTTCAAGTGCAAACTGGCATCAGCAGCCAGAGCTGGCGGCAGCTGAATAAATCCACCCTGCTGCCCTAGCAAGTGCAAAGCCTCAGAAGTAACTAGTTCTAAACAGCTGGTAACCAAATTTTCAATCGGGCCGCGTTCCAGCGGAACTAATTCGCTTCGCTCAAAAGTAATTACTTCTTTCTGCAGCACAATAATCAAAGCTACAGCCAAAAGCAGAATCAAGCCCAGAATGATGAAGACTGTAACTTGGCCTTTATTATCAGAAAAATAACTATAATTACAACTACGGCCCCTCTTTTTGTACATCGCTATGGGGATAGTATTTTGCTTTATAAAAGTTTGCTACTGCTGTAGAGGACAAACCGTTATCGACGTTGGTTTCTCATGGAACTAATTTGAACTAATTTTGGGATAGATTAATTCCAAATTTTCATGATAAAAATGCGTGAAACCGCCTCACCTCGCCATAAATGACGAGGTTTCAAAAGAGGTGGTTTCTCAACTACGCATTTTTAGCATGCAAAAATTTCGCCCTAAAGGGCGGGGTTTTACACCCAGCGAAATTTTTTGCAT
>DATDXK010000062.1:0-13298 GCA_035289345.1 Candidatus Nanoarchaeia archaeon | reverse complement strand
CCGAGCCGACCACTAGTAAAATTTCTGCCGGCAATTGAAACTAACAATTACTTACTGCCTCAATAACCAGCCCCTGTTCCAGGCAAATTAGCTCTTGGCCAGATAAGCTGATCATAGGGGTGATTTTCAGCTGCCTGATTTCTCCCGATACAGATTGGTCGTAAGCAATGCTTCCAGAATAAACTCCGCCTATCTCCAATTGCAAATTATCCAGCTCAACGGTTTTAGCCTCTTCCGTCCCAATGACACTGATAACTAGCCTGATCACCTTAGTATTAATTCCATTCTGGATTGAGAAAATTATCTGCTGGCCATTATAACAGCTGCTTTTCTGCCGCAGGTCAATATTTACCGGGCAAATGGCTGAATCTTCAACCTGTGCCTGCCCTAAATTAGTAATGAACGTGCTTACAGCCACGCCAAAGCTAATTAGCAGGAAGGTGGCCATCAGCGGGGTTATTCCTTTTTTGTCAGGCTTTATTGTTTCCAATGGGTTTTACCTTTATGAAGAATTTCAGTGATTCGATGGGCCGGAATAAATTGCTCATAGTTTCCATCCAAAAAAATAAAATAGTCTTTTTCTATATCTATCACCTGGTGGCCAGTAAGAGTTTTCTCTCTCTTCTTGAGCTTGTCAAAATATTTTATATGAAACAAGTGTTTTTCTGGATGGCTAAGGATACTATGCAATATTTTCATTACTGGGTTGGCGGCTCCTCCAAATATTTTGTTCTCCTTAAGGATTATTCCAGAAATTACAAACAGGGTTAAGCCTATCAGCAGGCTGATCCACCATTCATTTACATAAGCCAATGAGCCCAGGCCGTCCCAAATGCCTACCCAGAAGAAAACAATCCCCATCACGCTGAACAGGAACCAGAAATACTGCCTAAGTTTTGCTGTATTCATAACCGCCAGAACCTCTTGCCTTGGAAATAAATTGTTCTCAGCCGGTGCATGGGCACAAAAATCTCTTCATTTTTTTGCGGATGCCTAAATATCAGCGCTCCTTTCTCAAATTTCACTACTCTTGTTCCCGGCAAGGACAGCTCTTTCTTAAGATTCTTGTCATAATAAGTTATCTGAAACTGCCCTTTCTGAGGGTGGGCTTCAATTTTCTTAACAATCCTGGAAACGGCTTTCTCCAATCCGCCCAGCGGGTCAAACTCGTTAAAAATCAGGCTGGAAAAGGTCAGCATGGCAAAGCCAATGAATAAGAAAATGAACGGGTCGCCAAAGTAAGGAATTTGATAAATGCCTTCCCAGAGGCCTTTCCAGGTAAAGATGATAGCTATAGCTGAATATATTGACCATAAAAAATGCTTATCTTGCTCTCGTAACACTCTGTACCTCTAGCTTTGATAAGAGAAGAAGAGAAGTTATGTTAAATATCTTTCGATTGATTTTTTTGACTTTTTTGAAGCGCAGCGAGGATGCAAGCCTACTCTGGAAATGTTTCATCAATCATGATGTAGGCCTTATAGCCTTTTATTTCATAGAACTGCTCCATCTGCGGCCTGCCAATGACATCTTTCTGCTGCAGGACATAGCCTTCCTGGGCCAGCGTTTCTTCGATGTGCATCCTTTTCATCTCCAAGGCCATGTGCATCGAAGCCATCACGCTTACGCTGATCACGGCTATCAAGACTAAACTGATTAACACTATCCACATGACCGGCGTAGCCCCTTTCTGGTTCATCTTCGCTCCATGGACCGGCTCTGCAGCCGATGGGCTTTAAAGAATTTTTTGCAGAATTTGCCAACTAGTTTAGGATCGTATCTCATGCAGCTGAAAACATCAATAAAAGCCCGTTCTCCCTGCTCGTCAAAATGAGCGATAATCGTGCTGGTTTCAATGAACTGCATCATGGAATAGCCGCGCAATTTGCCATGGCCAAAACGCTTAATTTCCAGGGGGCCGACGCGCTTCATGTGCAACAGTTTAGCTAATTGCCTCACGAAGCGGGCAATCATCTTTTGATTAGTAATCAAGGCCAAATCGCAGCCATGCAAATCAACGCTTACCGAGCGCCCCCACCACCAGTTTTTAACGGCCATTCGTTTTAGTTATTTATTCGTTTTAGTTATTTATATTTAGTTATTATATAATTAGTAGATTTACAATATCAATAATTTCAAAACAATAATTAAAGACAAGATATATATATTTTACCATAATAGTTTTGATGATGGATACAAAAGGAATAACTAAGATTATGATGGGCTTATTGCTGGCGGTATTATTGCTGGCTACCAGCCTGTTTGCCTATTTCTTTTTTTTCGGCCCTCCGGTGGAAGAAGCAGAGTGCGCTCTGGGGATTAACTGGAAAATCTTATCAGTAGCGGGAAAGGAAGATCTGTGCTATAACCAGCAGAAACAGGAATTCAGGTTTACTATAGAAAACGGTGTTACCGTTCCTTTAGCCGGGGTTTATGTGAAAGCAGGAGATAAACAGGATGACTTCTTAGAACAAACAATCGAGAAAGCTGGCGCTTTTATCGGAAAAATTTCGGTTAAAGAGGCAGCAGCTAGCATCAAAATATATCCGGTAGTTGATTTAGAAGGCGCAGCCACAGCCTGCCTTGATGAAGTAATAGAAAGAAATAACGTGGCTAATTGCAGGTGATAGCCAGAGGATAGCAAGTGAAGTCCATTCGTTGCTGGTCCTGCCCTACACTACAACTGATATTTTGAGCTAAAGCCATTTTTGAAGTTGAAACACCATCCAAATATTGCTTAACTATCCAAACTCTTTTCTTAAAAGTGAGTTCATAATGGACTGCACCCCTATTCTTGGACAGTAAGTTAGCGAATATTTAATACTTCCGCCTCCATTTCATTTGGGTTTTTGTACCCGATTGATGAATGGAGGCGTTTTGCATTGTACACTTCATCAGTAAACTGCTTGATGTTGTGGTATGCTTCTTCAAACGTTTCATATTCCTTCAAATACACCTCCTCTACTTTGAGCGTCTTGAAAAAGCTCTCAGCAAATGCGTTTTCTCTTGGGTTTCCTGTTTGAGTCATGCTGATAAGAATGCCCTGCTTTGCAAGGCATTCCACATAAGCGTGTGATGCGTATTGGACACCACGGTCAGAATGATGAATCAGTCCCTCAAACCAAATTGCTTGTCTATCTGTCCATTTTTAGGGGTGCACTCCAGATTCATAGTTCGATAATTTATCACACTAGCTATATATCGCTAATCAAATTTCAGAAAACTATTTAAAATACTTGCAGTAAGACTAGATTAAATATGATCTCCACTTTTAAAGCTAAGCTGAACATAAAAGAGCAATTGACAGCAGACGTTTTGCGGTTATCTTTCCAGGTGCCTAAACAATTCTCGTTTAAAGCCGGGCAATTTGTCAGCCTGCAGCTTAAACAAGGCGAAGTTCAGCATCCCCGATCCTATTCCATCCTTAATCCGCCTTCAGAACCGGAAAAACTGGATTTATGCGTGAAAATAGTTGAAACCGGTTTCGCTTCCAACGTGTTTAAGCAGATGAAGAACGGCGACGAACTGGCAGTAAAAGGGCCTTTAGGCCATTTTATGCTGGATGAGCAGACTGATAACGAGCATTGGTTCATTGGCGCCGGCACGGGAATCACGCCGTTGCATTCCCTGATTAAAGAACACCTGCCTAATTTTCCCAGCAAAAAATTCTGCCTGCTTATTGGTTACAAGAACGTCCAGGACTTGCTGTTTCATGAAGAATTTTTAAAAATGAAAGCACGTTATGAAAACTTTAGTTACATACCCATAATAAGCAGAGGGACCTGGGATGGAAAAATTGGCCATGTGCAGGATTATTTGGGCGAGGATCTGCAAAACAAAACATTTTATATCTGCGGGTTAAAAGATTTAGTGCTGGAAACTGCCGGGCTGCTTCTTAACCGGGGCGTTGAACCGAAAAATATTAAGTTTGAACGGTATAACTAACTAATTGTAGAACTAACGTATTTGGTTTACAGAAGTAGCCAATCCAAAAAAAAATTTCGCCTAACTATTTTTTAGAGGCATTGAGTCTTCTTTTCCCTTCAAAAACTGCTCATAAATATGCATCCTCTCCATCATCTGTGATAAAGCTCGTTGTGTTCCCGGTATGGGATCTTTCTCCAAGAAAGCTTTAATCTCCTCACCTAGTTTATGGTCAGCTAGAAGGCTTAAGTTTTCTAAAGCTGAATTGAAATGCCAGACATAGTCTGAAAAGATGCTTTTAATCCGAGCATAGTTAGAGCTAATCCAGGGCCAAACCAAGTTTTTTCCGTACGGATTTCTGCACAGGCCGGTTATCAAATAAATTATATTTTGGTGCCTCACTTCTTCTGAAAGCGCCAGGTCTAAAGTTCTTTTTAACAGTTTTTGGTCCTGAAAATAAGCTAATGAAGCCAATAATTGAACTTGGTCCTGCGGATCCTCTGATTTATGGTATAACTCCAGCAGCTTGCTGTAAACCTGCTCATCACCTTGCCAAGCGGCCAGCCGGTAAATGGTAGCTTTTAAATCCGGATCAACTGATGGTGGATTTATTAAAAATTTTTCAAACAGCAGTTTTGCTTTTTTCAGAACATCCCGGTCATCCAGCAGCCCTAATTTCCCGATGACTGCGCTTCTAAGCGTTCCGTCGGTTTCTTTCTCGCCTTTCTTTTTTTCCCAGCCAAACTTGTTCAATAAATTTCGGCAAAATTTCTCTGATGCTGCTTTCACTTTAGGAGAATCCTCTAATATTGATAGCTTGGTTAAATTTCCCAGAATTTCTGAGACGACAAGGTAATCACTTTCTTTATACTGCCCTATCATCTCCAGATAATGGTTTAAATCAAGCTCCGTAGCGATACATAAAGCAAAGAAATCGCTGTAAAGCCCCCAGAGATCCAGCCGATCCAATTTATTAACGGAATTGTTTAGCTCTGCCATTAATTCTGAAGAATATTTTACCCGATAGAAGCCAGTCTGGCCTTGATTAATTTTTAGCCAGCCTTTCCGGTCCACTTCCAGAGACTTCCCTTTCATTAAGATGTAACTAGGCCCAACTGAAATGGGGATAACCCAAGTAGGGAGAACTTTCTGATGATAACCAGGAGGATTATTCTGAGAATCATCTTTCTTAGAATGACTGCCCCTTCTATTAATGAAGCTATCTTTTCTATTAATGAACTGAAACCTTTTTTGTGATAATTTCAGTTTGTGGCCGTTTAAACTGACTTCCACCAGCGGAAAACCCATCTGGTTTAACCAGTTACTCATTATCTTTTCCACCGGCTTATCGGTAAATTTAGCCAATTCTCTCCACAGGTCGCTGCCTTCAGCATTTCCATAAGAATTCTTGGACAGATAACTATGCAGGCCTTTCCTGAAATTTTCTTCGCCGATATAATTTTCCAGCATCCTTAGCACCATCCCGCCTTTAGAATAACTGATGGCATCAAAAACTTCCCTGATCTCCACCGGGCTGTTGACCTTAACGTTGATGGGATGAGAATTATCTAATGAATCCAGAAAATAGGCCCCGCCAACCCGGCTATTGAAGAAGTCTGCCCAAGGGTCCATCTCTGGGTAGTGTCTTGCCACAGCCTTATAGGACATGTAATCAGCGAAACTTTCGTTCAGCCACAAGTCGTTCCACCATCTCATGGTCACCAAGTTCCCAAACCATTGATGGACCAATTCATGTGAAATAATTTCAGCGACCCTTTGCTTGGCGGTCAATGAGGAAGACTTCGGATCATAAAGAAGGGCGTCTTCTCTGAAAGTTATGGCTCCCCAGTTTTCCATGGCGCCAGAACCGAAATCCGGCACGGCAATCAGGTCCAGCTTATCCAGAGGATATTTTATCCTAAAATAGCCCTCAAAGTAAGTTAAGAACTTCTTTGTAGCTTCCATCGCAAATTGTCCATACTTCTTAGCCTTGCCTGGAACGGTGATGATCCTTATTTTTTTGTTCTGAAAAACTTCTTCCAAGCAATCGAATTTTCCTGCTCCCAGATAAAGAAGATAAGTAGACATTCTTGGTGATTGGTCAAAAGTGTAAGTTGTTAAGCCGTTTTTTGATTCTTTATTCACGATTTTGGTATTGGATATCGCTTCAAATTCTTTGCTGACAGTAATCTTTATGTCAAAAGTGGCTTTAGCCAGAGGCTCATCAATGCAGGGAAAAGCTTCCCGAGCCTCAGCAGCTTCAAATTGGGTAGTATACATAAACCCGCCTTTGTATTTGCTTTTGTAAAGCCCGGTAACCTGCCCGTATTCCCCCTGAAACTCTAAGCTTAGCTCCATTTTTCCTGGCGGACAGGCTATTTTTATGGTTATGATATCATCTTTAGATGAAATATCTGTTAGTCGAATTTTCGTTTGGCCTAAAGAGGCCTTAGTTATCCGGATATTTTTTGCGTTTAGGAGAATTTTATTAGATGGCGCTTTGGTTTCCAGTAAGATAATTTCTTCCCCGGAGAAATGGCCTTCATTGGCTAAATTAAAATGAATTTGGTAGTTGGTAGGCAGAATATTTTTATTTAGCGGCTTCATTGTTAGACCTCTGGGTTGTATCAGGCAATCATACTGAATGGTTAACTAGGATGTTTTTAAAGATTTCTTCAGATCTGTAGATAAAGTTTTTATAATCCCAGCTGATTTTGGCTTTAAGATACTTATTTAGAAGACAACCCTATGCATAACCTCATCATCCTTGGGACAGGCATCGCTGGCTGCACTGCCGCGATCTATACCGCTAGAGCTAACTTAAGCCCGCTAGTTATTTCCGGGCCGGAAGACGGAGGGCAATTAACCTTAACTACTGGAGTAGAAAATTTTCCTGGTTTTCCGGAAGGCGTGCAAGGGCCAGAATTAGTGCAGCTGTGCAAAAAGCAGGCGGAACGGTTTGGTGCCAAATTTGAACCAGATTTAGTTGCTGAATTTAATCCCCTTAAAGCTGGTTATGAACTAAAATTAGCTTCTGGGAAAAAGTTACAAACCAAATCGTTAATTATTGCCACTGGTGCTTCAGCTAGATGGTTAGGATTAGAATCAGAAAAAAAGTACCAAGGCCGTGGAGTAAGCACCTGTGCTACCTGTGATGGAGCATTTTACAAAGATAAAGAAGTTGTCGTTATTGGCGGCGGTGATTCAGCCATGGAAGAATCATTATTTTTAACTAAGTTTGCCAGGACAATCACTATCATCCACAGGAAAGATTCATTTAGAGCTTCCAAGATTATGCAGCAAAGAGTATTAACTCATCCCAAAATAAAAATAATTTGGAATTCTGAAGTTGTAGAAATCCTTGGTGATGGCAAGAAAGTTACCAGTGTAAAAATAAAAAATACAGCAGGCAATGTAAACTCATTAATTTGTGCTGGAGTCTTTCTGGCTATCGGCCATGTGCCCAACACTAACCCCTTTAAAGGAAAATTAAACTTGGATGAGAAAAGCTATTTGCAGGCTGACCGATTCATGCACACTAACCTGCCCGGTATTTTTGCCGCCGGAGATGTGCAGGATACCAGATACCGCCAGGCCATCACAGCAGCCGGCTCAGGATGCCAGGCGGCGATGGAAGCTGAAAAATATCTGGCTGGACACTAATAAATATGGAATACTTTTTTTACGTGGCTCCTTACATTAATGACCCAAAGAGTGAACTGGTTAAAAAATTATGGCTATCGGGATATTCTTTCAGTGATGGTGGAGATTGTGATTATGCTAAAGGAACAATAAAAATAAGCTTGGCAGATCTAACAAAAGGAATTGTTAGGGTTGGCATACTGCAACAGAATAAACAAGACTTAGGTCAAGTAATAGAAATGTTAAATCCTACAAAAGTAATAGATGCTTATTTGCATCCAGTTGACGTCCAAACCCTATTAAAAAATAGATGAAATCATTCAAAAACAATCTTGTAGCGCCTATTCCTCTGGCTGAACGCGACCAGCATTTCTGTGTCAATGAACTGGTCCTAAACCAGATGGTTAAGGCCGCGCATCTTACCAAGAAAGACATTATTTTAGAAATTGGCGCTGGAACCGGCAACCTTACTTCTAAACTGGCTGAAAAGGCTAAAAAAGTTATTGCTATTGAAAATGATTCGCGATTCCAGCCGGTTTTGCTGCAAAGCCAAGGTAATGTTGAAGTAATCATCGGCAATGCCTTGAAGATTTTGCCCCAGCGGAAAGATTTTAATAAAATCGTGGCCAGCATCCCTTACCAAATCTGTGAACCATTGATGCATTATTTGTGTACTGCACAGCATCTGAAACTAGCCGTGCTGCTAGTGCCTAAAAAATTTGCCCTTAATTTGCTGAAGCATCTGCTGTTTTCTGCCTTTCTGCAAGTGACGCTGGTAACTGAAGTCGCCAAAGAATCTTTTAACCCTCCTCCAAAAGTGCAGTCAGAAATCATCCTTATTAAACTCCGCCAGAAGGTTGATGATGACTTGTTTATCCGGCAGAAATTATATCGGCAGCGCCATAAGAAAGTAAAGAATGGGCTGCGTGATGCCATTATTGATCTTTACTGGAATAAACACCAGCAGCGGCTTAGCAAAAAGGAAGCATTGATTATTGTTGATTCCTTTAAACTTGCCCCTGAATTATTGGCAACTTCTATTGCCAGAATGCATCCTAAATGGTATGAGATTATTGGCGATAAAGTTAAATCAAGGAAGGACTAAACCAATTTTCCAAACAGCGGCAGCAACAAATTCACCAGCAGCAGGGCCAAAAAGAATAAGCTTACCTGGCGGTAGCGCTGTTCACCACGTTCCAGGCCTTTTAATTGATGCAAGAACACCTGAGCCATCCGGCCGCCGTCGACAATGGGCAATGGCAATAAATTAAACAATCCGATGCCAAAACTGAGCAGGAATAGCCAGCGCAGGAAGCTGGTTAACCTGGACACAACGGCATACAACAAGCTATTAAACCCCGAGCGGTACTGCTCCTTTACCAAGAACTCATTGCTGATCTCTTTAATTCCTAAAAATGGCCGCTGTGGACGATCTGGATTTTTAGCCAAAACAACTTGGTAATTTTGTTCCTTAGTGGAAACTGTAACCTTTTCCCCCACTTTTTTAGTGGCTAATTCCTCACTGAAAGCCTGGAAAGTCTTGGTTTCCACGGCGTCAAGTCCAGTTATAATTGTTCCCGGCTTGATTCCTGCCTGGGAGAATGGCGTCTGTTCGCCAGCATAACTATTGAAGGTAAACCCGGCCGGCTCAGTCATCCCGCCTTGCAGCGGAACAAAAGCAAAATTCAACAGCAGTAAAGCTAGCACGGCTAAAATAATGTTAGAGAATGATCCGGCCGCCAGGATGGAATATTGCACGATATCTTTCTCTTGGCGTAATTTTTTCTCGTTGGGTTCCACAAAAGCTCCCAATATCGGGCCAAAAAGCACGATGCCGCTGTTTTTCACTTCCACATTATGCGCTCGAGCCAGAATGCCGTGAGAAAACTCATGCACCGCGGCGATCAGAAAAATGGCCAGAATCCAATCCCAGAACGGCAGAACTCCCAGCCCGGGAATATTCATTCCCGGATAAACTATGGAAGCTCCGGCCACCAGCGCATCAGTAGTAAAATAATCGATCACGTTCTTAATCAATAGCACAGATATTGAGATCAGGCCGACAAATCCGGCGCCAACCCCGATATATCCTAATAAGATCACCCACTGGCGAAATTTGTTGGCATATTTGTCCATCCATTTCAGGCCCCATTTGGTGCGGTAAAGAAAAATAATTTTGGCCTGGGTATCAATTCTTTTTCGGTTGATTATCAGCAGAATGATGATTATCGCGTAAAACAATAAAATCCATTTATATTTGATAACAAACAGAATAATTCCATCTAACATCTATAATCCAATGGCAGCAATTATTTTTAATACTTTCTGTTTGGTACAGTTGCGCCTGTTAATAACATTCAATCTATTGATTAGAACCAGCTCATTTCTTCCGCTTAGGCCTTAATTTATTGGATTTACAGCTTCGGCACTTAATTTTTCCCTGGCTTACTTTTAAGCTGGGAGCTCTTATCTTAGCTTTGCAATTACGGCAAACAAAAATTCCCCGAATCAGCCGTGCTGTTGCTTCTTCAAATTTAACGATTTTGATTCACCTTTAATGATTTTAACCAACTTAATTATGTCTTAACCTGCTTCATCACTTTAGCGCCCATGATGGTCCAATAAAGAACTTCCTTGCCTTCCCTTACCTCGGCTTTCAAATCATCAGGTATTTCCATCTCGAAAGTCTCATAAGTTTCCAGATCCATTACATTGGCCCTATTTCCGGTGATTGACAGCAACTGAGCCGTTTTTTTTTCGATAATGGGCACTTCAATCCGATCATGGCCCGGCATAACCATTTGCCTTTTTTTGCCGTCCAGTATCCCTACGGCCATCAAATTAACCTTGGCATGGCCATGTTTTCCCGGCCGCGAGGTAGCCGTATCAGTTATCTTGCAAGGAGCGCCGTCAACTACGATGGTATCTCCTTTCTTCAAAATTCCAACGCTAACTAATTTGATTTCACTCATTATAAACCACTTCTCTGAACTGTAAAATAGCCAGTTATTTTTAAAGGTTGCTGTCGCTTGGAGTTTTCTTCAAAAAAATCTCCATAAGCCTTTCCTTAGCTTTTGCTGTTTATTCCTTACCAGCTGCTGTATTTGCTGTTCCACATTCTTAGAATCAGGATATTTAGCTTCATCCTGCTTAAATTGCTTAGAGTGATAAGAGCTGCGGCCATTGTGCTGATGGAACTTATGATATTTATGCAGCATTTCATGATACATGATGTAATCCAGCAAAGGCAGTGGAGCATCCTGAAAAATAGAGGAAATAGTGATCGAATCCTGATGAAAATTATAATGGGCCAGCTTTCTGAAAGACTGCTGCCCCCAGCATAGATTGGTTTTTTCCAGAGAGCTATCAAGAAGCTGCTGGTTTACCCGGTTAAAAGAATCTTCCAGCTGCGGGTTAAACTGGGTTTTTTCTGTCAAAAGCGGGATGTTTCTGACAAAACAGTGATATAAATCAATATTAGGGGTGCTGATCCTGTTTTTTTTGAATATTTTCAACAGCAACTGCTGAACCAGGCCGATTTTTATTTCTGGATCGATGTCTTTCCACTGCAAATTTAAACTTACTTTAATCGTGGATTGATTAAAATTTATATTGGCATTGAAATCAGACAAGCGCCGATTGTATTCCAACTTGGTTTGGTAAGCCCATTTTTGTTCAGGAAAAAGCCTGTGGAAAGCTTCTTGAATTAAATCCATAGCAGCTCTCAGTTAGACAATTGTTTTATAATTGTTTTGTGGAAGAAATGTTGTCCAAAAGAATCTCTTTAAATAATAATGATAATAATAATAATTTAAAAAAAGAAAAAATTAAGCTTAAAAATTTAAGCCACATCTCGCAACCCGGTTTCAGTAACTTCAACACAGACTTCGGCGTCCGGTAAATTTGGCGCGTCGATCAGCTTGGCTACCCGGGTGCCTTTCTTGCCTTTCCTCAAGTAAATCCTGAAGGTCGAAGCATGGGCTACGATATGGCCGCCAATGGAAGTAGTAGGGTCGCCAAAAAACTGGTCCGGTTTAGCCATCACTTGATTGGTCACGTAAACACAGATGTTGTAGGCCCCAGCAATCCTGGACAAGACATGCATATGGCGGTTTAATTTTTGTTGACGTTCAGCCAGCGTTCCACGCCCGATAAACTCGGCCCGAAAATGGGAAGTCAAGGAATCAACCACAATCAGCTTGACTTTCTTGCCCCGTTCAGTAATCAAGCTTTCCACTTTTTCAGCCAGCAGCATCTGATGGTCTGAATTATAAGCTTTAGCAACCATTATCTTAGCTAAAATTTCATCAGGATCCAAATTAACCCCGGCGGCAAATTGCTTGATTCTCTCCGGGCGAAAAGTGTTTTCCGTGTCAATAAATACTACCGTAGCCTCTGGATCGGCAGCTAAAGTATTTACTGCTAGGAGATGGCCAATCTGCGTCTTGCCAGAGCCAAACTCGCCAAAACATTCTGTAATAGCTGCAGTCTCAAAACCACCGCCCATCATGGCATTAAAAGCTTCACTGCCAGTGTTGATTTTATTTACTAATTCACGCTTTCGCAGAATTTCAGTACCAGTTTCAAAACCCATTTTCATGCTGTCTCTGGCTGCATTGATCATTTTTCTTGCTACAGCTTCAGAAACGCCGGTAGTTTCGACTATTTCACCTAGAGTAGCCACGGCTACGGACATCAAATCGCGATAGCCGGCAGATTCCAGCTTTTCCGCAGTAGCTGCCCCTACACCAGGTAAATCCTTTAAAATTAATTTTTCCATTTTTAACGATCTTGCTGGTTGTTCATTAATTAATAGTTCTTGTTCCATTTTTGTTGCCTCATCTTTATATTTATTATGTATCTCCAAATATTAACTCTAAATATTAAACCGCAAATTGCTCCTGCTCATTTAGTACCAAATACTCAAAGGCCTTTTGCAATACTACTTGAGCTTTAGGCAAATCACTGATGCGGAAAGAGCTGGTAGATTGCCATTGGCCATTCTTATCAGCATACCTCCGATTAAGGGAGATCGTCCTAAATTCTGTCTCTTCTCCGTTGGTTTGCTGGCCCTTATTGAGCCAGACCGTAGCGGCAATTGCTCCCGCTCTAAATTTTTTTTCAGGCGCATTGCCTAACTTCTCTATAGTTTTCACTAGTTGTGTATTCATTTTATATTCCCCTTGCTTTTCGCATTTTTTTTCAACCCACAGCGATTTTCGGCCACGGTGAGGAGCAACCAGTTATGATTGCCGTTATCTTAAGAATCCCAGACATTTATATAGCCTAGCTGAGGTTGTCCAGTGGGTAGTGGGTATTAGTTTGGGAAAGAAAACTGAAGGAAGCTGAAGAAAATCCTGAAAAGTAGTTACCCCCAACCATAAATGGTGGGAATTTACACTACTTTTTCAAAACTGATTTTTTAAAATCAAAATACCTTATCTGCTATAAATATTATCATGATGATCAAAGTCATCTAAATTAATTTCATTTTTATGTTGATTAAATTGAAAAATTAGAACAAAATGACCGATATGCACTCTTTTAGAATCCTTTAAATTATGTCTTAAATTTTTATAATGTGAAACGTCATGATAAAAATGCGTGAAACCGCCTCACCTCGCCATAAATGACGAGGTTTCAAAAGAGGCGGTTTCTCAACTACGCATTTTTAGCATGCAAAAATTTCGCCCTAAAGGGCAGGGTTTTACACCCAGCAAAATTTTTTGCAT
>DATDXK010000061.1:0-4636 GCA_035289345.1 Candidatus Nanoarchaeia archaeon | reverse complement strand
GCAAAAAATTTCGCTGGGTGTAAAACCCCGCCCTTTAGGGCGAAATTTTTGCATGCTAAAAATGCGTAGTTGAGAAACCGCCTCTTTTGAAACCTCGTCATTTATGGCGAGGTGAGGCGGTTTCACGCATTTTTAGCATTTAACGCCGCCTAAATAATAATCGTTGGCCCTCTCTGATCATTCTTCTGGTCAAAATCAGCCACCAGTGCTTCAGTGACCAAAATCATGGAAGCAATGGAAGTCGAATTCTGCAAGGTGTTTCTGACTACTTTAGTAGGATCAATTACTCCGGCTTCAAACAGGTTTTCATAGCTGTCCGTATCAGCATTGTAGCCGATTTGTTCATCACCATAAGAATTTATTTTAGCTAGGACTTCCGCCCCTTCCCTTCCGGAATTGGCAGCAATCTGCCGCAGCGGCTCGGCCAAGGCTTTCTTTATGATATTTATGCCGATCTGCTGGTCCTTTTCCAATTCTGAGGAGAAAGTTTCCAAGGTTTTAATGGCACGGTATAAGGTTAATCCTCCGCCGGGAACTACGCCTTCCTCTACTGCCGCCTTGGTGGCATGAAGAGCGTCATCAATCCTGGATTTTTTCTCAGAAAGTTCGGTCTCCGTGGTTGCTCCTACCTTGATTACAGCCACTCCGCCGCCTAATTTAGCCAGTCTTTTCTTTAAATCATCTTTGATAAACTCTGAATCAGCAATCTTAATCTGGCTGGCCAGCAGGTTCTTTCGCGATTCAATATTTTTCTTGGCTCCCTGCCCATCGATGATGATTGTTTTCTCATGGTCAACCTTAATCTTGGCTGCTGTTCCCAGCCAGGCTTCATCCAACCGTTCCAGCTTCATGGATTTTTCTTCAGAAACAACTTTGCCGCCGGTAAGAACGGCGATGTCTTCCAGAATCTCTTTCTGGTCCTGTCCAAATCCGGGAGCTTTCACCGCGCAAACTTTTAAGCTTCCACGGATGATATTTAAGATTAGCGCTGCCTGAGCTTCGCCTTCAATGTCTTCTGCGATGATAAATAAGGGCCGGCTTTCACCAGCTACTTTCTCTAAAACCGGCACCAGCTCTTTCAGGCTGGACAATTTTTTATCAGCCAGCAGCAGGTAAGGGTTCTCCAGCTCTGCCACCATCTTTTCTTGATCAGTGGCCATGTAAGGAGAGATAAACCCGCGGTCGAACTGCATCCCCTCAACAACAGTTAAAGAGGTTTCAAAACTCTTGCCGTCTTCTACCGTGATGATTCCGCCGGTCCCAACTTTTTCCATGGCTTCAGCGATAAGTTTGCCAATGGCTTCATCATTGTTGGCTGAAATAGTGGCTACCTGAGTAATTTTTTCCTTAGTCTTTACCTCCGAGCTTTTTGTCCGGAGATAATCCACTACTTTCTGGACAGCCAGGTCCATCCCTCTTTTAACTTCCACGGGGTTAGCTCCGGCAGCAATATTTTTAAGGCCTTCAGCAATCATTGATTGAGCCAGAATAACCGAAGTTGTAGTTCCATCACCGGCATTATCCTGAGTCTTGGTAGCCACTTCACGGATCAACTTGGCGCCCATGTTCTCAAATTTGTCCTTAAGCTCGATTTCTTTGGCGATAGTTACCCCATCATTGCACATTAAAGGGTGGGTTGATTTGTCTAGCACGATGAAGCGGGCTTGCGGGCCCAAGGTTACCTTTACAGTATTAGCTATCTTGTCAATCCCGTGCAGCAAAGCTTGCCTTGCCTGCTCACCGAACATTAATTGTTTTGCCTCAGCCATGATTCATCACCAATATATAAGTATGTTTTTTATGATTTGATTTTCTAGTTACTCCTTTGTTTCCTCACTTTTATCCTATTATTTGATCACTCAGTTACCCTATTTTAGCCAAAATGTCCTTGAAATCAACAAACAAGTGTTTTTGGCCGTCAATTTCAATCTCTTCAGAACTATATCCGCCAAAAATAACCCGGTCTCCCGGCTTTAAAGGCAATTCACTGCCGTTGGCATACTGGCCAGCGGCGATAACTTCCCCTTCTTTTTTTTCCTCTTTGGCTGACTCAGGAAGATAAATCCCGCCTTTAGTTTTTTCTTCTTTTTTAATCTTGATTAAGACTCTTTCTCCCAGCGGTTTTATATCCATAGGCAGCACCCCCAAGTTTAGATGGTTGTAAAAGACATAACTGTTGAGTTTTGATGGTTAGATTTTAATTTTTTAGGTTTAACCAGTTTAAGTTTTAATTAAATGGCTAAGTAGTTAAGTTTGTTATAGATTTGTTAATTTTTTACCATTTTGCTTCAACAGCGGCTTATATTTAAGATTTATGGTTGAAAATTTCATTTTTTAATGATGAACCTGTTTAGGCTTTGGTTAGATTCGTTAAACTTGTTAATTTTTTACCATTTTGTTTCAACAGCGGCTTATATTTAAGATTTATAGTTAAAAATTTCATTTTTTAATGATGATCTATTGAAGTTATTTGTTGGTGGAAATATCCCCGGCGGTAGTGAGACGGTTTCACTTATTTTTATGATTTTTGAATATTAGTTTTAAACTCACCAAATCTTCCTTCTTTGATCGCTTTTTTTGCTCCAGCAATTAATTCCTTGATAAAAAAAAGATTGTGGATGCTTAAAAACCGTTTAGCTATCGGCTCACGAATTTTTAACAGATGGTGCAGATAGGCTCGAGAATAGCTTCTGCAGGCCTGGCAGGAGCAATCTTCTTCGATAGGCTTAAAGTCATCTCGATATTTCAGCTGGTCCAGGACCAAGTTTCCGTTCTTGGTAAGCAAGGTTCCTCGTCGGCCAATTTGCGTAGGGTATACCGAATCAAAACAGTCGATGCCCCGGCCGATCAGCTCTAGAAGTTCTTTGGGCGACCCGACGCCCATCACATAGCGCGGCTTATCTTTAGGCAAGAAAGGCAAAACAGCGTCAACGGCCCCATACATCTTTTCCTTAGGCTCGCCGATGGCTACTCCCCCGATAGCCAGGCCGTCAAAATCCAACGCGGTGATAAATTCGGCTGATTGTTGCCGCAAGTCAGGGTAAAAATTTCCTTGAATTATGCCGAATAATAATTGCTTTGATTTTCCCTTCAGCTTGTTGTGCCATTCTAGACTTTCTTTTCCCCAGCGGTGAGTGTTTTCCATAGCCAACTGGGCTTCATCATAAGATGCTCCAAAGCCAGACATGTCATCCAGCATCATGGCAACATCACTATCTAAGGCCAATTCAATTTCCATGATTGTTTTTGGCGTAATCATCACTTTGCTGTTATTGTAAGGGTTTCTAAAATGAAGAGCCTTGCTAGTTTTTCTTTCAAAGATTTTTCGTGACATCTGGAACCCGCCACAGTCAGTAAAGGCAATACCCTTAAAATTCATGAATTGATGCAGGCCGCCGGCCTTCCGGACAATTTCAGCTCCAGGTTTAAGGCTGAGAATCAAAGCATTGGCGATAAGGGCTTGGATATTTAAGGAAGCATAATCATCAGTGGTTATTACTTTGCCAGTAGCTTTGGTAGCCGCAGGCATGAAGAAAGGGGTTTCAATGGTGCCGTGAGCGGTAGTTAATTGTCCGCAGCGGGCCAGGCCGTCTTGATGGGTTATTTGAAAAGTTTTTGTCATAGTAACTAAACATCAATGTCAGATGCTATAAAATGGTTATTTAAGCCGATATTTTTTAAAAGTACTGCTTTTATTTAGATTAATATGAATTTAAATGTGAATATCCTTGGCATCGAATCTACAGCCCATACTTTCGGCATAGGCATTGTAACTGATAAAGGTAAAATTTTAGCCAATGCTAAAGACAGCTACAGCTCTGCGGATGCGGGCATGATACCTGATAAAGTAGCTGAGCATCATCAGCAAGTGAAGGCAAAAGTATTGGATTTAGCCTTAAAAGAAGCTGATATTGGCTTGAATGAAATTGATTATATTGCTTATTCTGCCGGCCCGGGCATTGATCCTTGCTTATGGGTGGGCTATAATTTTGCCAAAGAATTATCTAAAAAAATAAGCAAACCATTGATCGCAGTAAACCATTGCGCCGCCCACCTGAGCATTGGCAAACTGTGGAATGAATTAACTGAACCAGTTTACCTTTATGTATCGGGAGTTAATACGCAGGTTGTTATTGAAGAGATCGTTGCCGGAAAAAGCAAGTATGGAAAAAGCAAGTATTTAATTCTTGGTGAAACTCTGGATATCGGCCTAGGCAACATGCTGGACAAGCTGGGAAGGGCCCTTGGAATAGGATTCCCTGCCGGACCTAAAGTAGAAGAACTGGCCAAGAAAGGTAAATATCTAGAATTGCCTTACGTGGTTAAAGGGATGGATGTTTCTTTTTCTGGAATCTTAACTAAAGTTCAGCAGTTATATCAGCGAAAACAAGCTGGCCAAGAGGACATCTGTTTTTCCGTGCAGGAAACTTGTTTCGCCATGGTTACTGAGGTATCTGAACGGGCCTTGGCTCATACTGGAAAAAAAGAACTGGTGTTAATCGGCGGTGTCGGTGCTAATAAGCGGTTTTGTGAGATGTTAAACATTATGTGCCAGCAAAGGAAAGCCCAATTTTATAATGTTCCAATGGAATTAGCCGGAGACCAAGGGGCGATGATTGCTTGGGAAGGCTTTTTG
>DATDXK010000060.1:0-2850 GCA_035289345.1 Candidatus Nanoarchaeia archaeon | reverse complement strand
GCAAAAAATTTCGCTGGGTGTAAAACCCCGCCCTTTAGGGCGAAATTTTTGCATGCTAAAAATGCGTAGTTGAGAAACCGCCTCTTTTGAAACCTCGTCATTTATGGCGAGGTGAGGCGGTTTCACGCATTTTTATCATAAACCTAAAGTTGTTTTTTAACCAGATCCATGCACATTCCCGCTCCGACAGTTGCTCCAGAATCCCGGATGGCAAACCTGGACATCTGTGGAATGACCGAATTTTTCTCAATCACGACTGGCTGCACTGGGCGCAACTTGACAATAGCTGCATCACCATTTTTCAGGATGTCCTTATTTTCAGTTATTTCCTGCCCGGTAGCTGGATTTAGTTTCTTAACAATCTCTACAAACTGGCAGGCTACCTGCGCAGTGTGGATGTGGAACACCGGAGTGTAACCGACGGTGATTACGCTGGGGTGGTTCATCACCACGATCTGAGCTGTAAATTCAGTAGCTACCGTAGGCGCGTTATCAGCAGGTCCTAAGACGTCTCCACGGGCAATATCTTTCTTGCCTACGCCCTTGACGCTGAAACCGATGTTGTCGCCAGGCTCAGCCTGAGTAATATTCTCGTGATGCATCTCGATGGACTTGACTTCACCGGTAACTCCTTTGCCTTCCCTGCCGGGGACAATCATCACTTTATCACCAACTTTCATGATGCCAGTTTCTACCCTGCCGACTGGAACCACGCCAATGCCGGTGATGTTATACACATCCTGTATCGGCAGACGCAATGGCAATTGTACCGGTTTTTGCGGCACTTCAAACCTGTTAATTGCTTCCAACAAATTATCGCCGGTCCACCAAGGCATTTTGTCTGGCTTTTTGATTACATTCTGGCCAGGGAAAGAAGCCAAGGGAATAAACCTTATCTTATCAACATTCCAGCCGGCCTGCTTGGCATGCTTCTTAACTTCTTCCACAACTTCCTTATACCTTTTTTCAGAGTAATCCACGCCAGAAATGTCCATCTTGTTTACAGCAACGATTAACTGGCCTACGCCAAAAATTTTGGATAACCTTAAATGCTCAATGGTTTGGGCGTTAACGCCATCGTTAGCCGCCACGATCAATACCGCGCAATCTGCTTGGCTGGCACCAGTAATCATGTTTTTAATGAAATCCTTATGGCCAGGGGCATCAATGATGGTAAAGTAATATTTATCAGTATCAAAACGTTTATGAGCCAGATCAATGGTAACTCCCCGTTCTTGTTCTTCCTTCAGCTGATCCATGACAAAAGCAAATTCGAACCCTTTCTTGCCAAGCTGTTCGGCTTTTTCCTTAAGCTTCCTCATTGCTTGCTCATCAACATTCTTGGTATCGTAAAGCAGCCGGCCTACAGTGGTAGATTTACCATGATCTACATGACCAATGAATACCAGGTTAATATGTTCTTTTGCTCTTGCCATTATAATTAATCCTCCTCGTTTTTATACTAATGAATGTAATGTTTGAGAATAGGTTATTTATAAAAGTATCGGAAATTTTGGCGCTTTTTTCAGCTGAGGCTGGTGTAAAATCTCGAGGATTACGTTTTAATCCTTAACTTTTTTCACATTGAACGCGGCTAAAACTTGAAAATTCTTTGCTAGGAAACCTCATCGTGATTTACGGCTCTGTAGAAAGTCTCGCTGCGCTCGGTGGCCATCGGGCTCAGCATTAGCTTCTTAAGGCTGATAACCGACCATCCCCGTAAGGGACATCCCCCTAGCCGGTGTAATTTTGCATCAGAAGATGCTTCGCAAATTGATGGCCACTGCACTTTCTACAGAGCCGTGATTTAGGGTACACTTAAATGGATATTAATAGTCCATGAATAGCGTTTCGCTTAAAAAATTATATTATAGAAGCCATATCCGCATTATGCTTTTTTTCAAGCACTTCATGTTCAGATATTTTCAGTGATAATTCTTCCGAAGATAGTGCCTCTAATCTTGCATTATCTTGGTCTCTATTAAGAAAAAATTTATTTACTGCAACACCAGATGCAATAGCATACATTGTTGCAAGACCTAGAGAATCAAAAAATACACCTAAAGTTATAGCACACAGGGAATTTAGAGATACAAGTATATCTCTTTTAACCAAAGGAAATGGATAATACTCTGGAAGTCTCTTCAATGCTCCGATTATTAGAGGCCTTTCCAATACTCCGACTAGTTCATCCATGCTCTGATATCTCTGCGTAGGATTAACTTCTCGGCCGGTTCTAAATACAGCCGGCCAATGAGAGGGCACATTAGTCCCATTATAATCACTTTCGCTCATCTGACCATTCTGGGCTACAAATTTTTCATGCTGCAAATAATATTGCATCACTGCGCAAGTGCTATAAATATCTGCAGCAATGGTAACTGTTTTTCCTTCCAGCACTTCCGGAGCAGTAAAATTGGGGGTATAAATCTGGGTATTAGTAGACCAGTCTACAATCTTGACCTTTCCTTGCTGGTCAATCATGATATTCGCTGGTTTAATATCACGATGAATAAATGGTTCAACTTTAGAATGGTGAGCATAATTTAAAGTCTCAGCTACAGATTTAACAATCCGCATTGCTTCCCATATTGAAGGATTAAATCCAGGTCTAGAAATTATCGCTTCCAGATTTTCTCCATAAATCGGCTTCATAACTAAAACCGGGTATAAACCAGATTCACCAGTCTCAATAATGTAAGGAACGTCTTCTCGATTATCTTGACGAGCTTGAGATAAAAATTCAGCTTCCCTAGCGGCTGCTTTCCTGACTGTTTCCAAACTATCCAGGGTTATGCTGCCTTGAGGCCTGTAAACTTTTAAAATAACTTCCTGCTGAGTAGCATTATC
>DATDXK010000059.1:0-6920 GCA_035289345.1 Candidatus Nanoarchaeia archaeon | reverse complement strand
GCAAAAAATTTCGCTGGGTGTAAAACCCTGCCCTTTAGGGCGAAATTTTTGCATGCTAAAAATGCGTAGTTGAGAAACCGCCTCTTTTGAAACCTCGTCATTTATGGCGAGGTGAGGCGGTTTCACGCATTTTTATCATTTTATTTTTTTAATCTTAATTTTTTAAATTTAAACTTAGATAGTGTATAAAGGTAACTTTTAGTTAATTTTAATATCAAAACATATCCTGGCCACGCCGGGAGAGAAACTGCCGCATTTAACTGTCCTGAGAATTGTTGCCTTCTTACCCTCCCGCTGGCATAAGGCCCTGATCTTTTTAGCATAGGAAGACATTTCCAGCTCATTCAAGAAAGAATATAAATGAATAATGCTGCCCTTCCTAGTTTTTGGCAGCACTACATCTAAGAATTCTTCACTAATTTTAGGCAGGGGCATCACTACCCGGTCGAATTTACCTTGCAGTTTTGGCAGCACTTGCCGCACATCTCCTTTATGTATAATCACATTTTGCGTTTTGTTTAGCTGCAAATTAGCTACTGCATACTCATGGGCCAGGGGATTAATCTCCACGCCATAAATCTTGCTGGCAGGAGAATGTTTTGACAATACTAACGGAAACGGAGCGATGCCCGAGAACAGCACCATGATTGTTTCATTTTTCTTAACTAATTTAGCTATTCTCAGCCGCTCATTGGCTGATTTAGGCGAGAAGTAAGCTTTCTCCAGATGCAGCTTTAACTTGACCCCGCTTTCATGGTGAATTGTCTCTTTGGTCTTTTTCCCGGCCAGGATTGTTACGGTTCTGGTTCGATATTCACCGGAATGGACTTTTTTTTTCTTCACCACGGTCTGTATGCGTGGCAGGAGCTTAAGGTAAGCTTCCGAGATCAGCTTTTCTTTTTTTTCCAGTTCTTTAGGCACTTCCAGCACTAAAATGGTGCCGATTATTTCCTGAGATTTAGGAAGCATTGCCAGCTGCCTGGCAGTAAATTTTCTGGCCAGAAGGCTTTCAATGGTCATTCGGTCCGGTCTTGGTATAAATTTTAATTTGACATTCTTAACCAAGGCATCCGGCACAGCTGACTTTTTAACCAGCGGAAAGAACAGCTCATTAAGCACTTTAACCGGAAGATAGCCACGGTTAAGCAAATCTTTCTTTACTAAAAATTGCTTTACTTTTTCCGCATTTTTCAATTCAGCACAGGCTGCCAGCATTGTTTTAGTAAAGGGCAGGTATTATATAAAGATATTTTATTGATAAAAAGCAGCATTTAAAATTAGGATTTGGAAAAAAACTGGATGACTTGATTTGAGAAATAGCAGGACTTTCTAAAAAAAACCCTGCAGCCCCTTCTGGCTGTATTTTTTCATCTCTTTCTGCAGCGCTTCCAATTTGCTGTTCACCCGCTCTTTGTTAAATTCATGCTGCTCAACTAGCAAAGACGTTAATTTGCCCGCATCCGGCGGCTTCCATTCCAGGCGATAATTATCAGTTACAGGCATCTCCTTAATGGCCTTAAACAGCTCTTTCCAACCTAAATCTGGATATTGGCTGTTCCAGTTAACTTCACTGAAAATTGATTCAGGATTCTTTTTATCCTTAATCAACTTCAAGGCTTTCTTTGGCCCGATGCCTTTAATGCCGCCAGGATTGTAGTCAGTGCCCGCTAACATTGCCAGGAAAATTAATTGGTCCAGATCCAGCTGCAATTCTTTGAGAACATCAGCCAGGAGGATCATTTCCGGCTTTACAGTCTGGTAACTTAACGTACCTGCTTTTTTTCTTTTGCCAGTGATGGACAAATTTTTTATCAGCCTAGGGCAGCCAAAAATCAGGTTATCATAATCCTGCGATATGGAAGCATAGGCCGAGCCAGCTTTAACCATATGGGCTGTCTGCGCTTCCCCTTCAGAAGGAGCCTTAACAATGGGCAGGCCTAAGGCTGAGATAACTTTTTCTGCTTCCTCCACCATCCCTTTAGTTAAGACGGCGGTTCTGGAAGAAAATTTTTTCATCTCAGTGATATTTCCTAACTGTTTTGCCTGGCTAAGCTGTAAGGAAGCCTGCTGCTTGATCTTGGTTCTCAGCTCCCAGGTCTTTCGCTTAATTTCCGGCGGCTGCCCGTCAAAGACAAATACTAGTTTCAATCCCTGCTCCATCAAGGCGGTAGTTCTATTAAATAAGCCGATCAGATGGGAAGTGACATTACCATTAGAATCAGTCAGCGCAGAGCCGTCAGCAGATCTGATTGTAGTTAGAAATTGGTATAAAATATTCATGCCGTCTACAGCTAAGATTTTTCCGTTTAATTCAGCGATAGAAATTTCCTTGGATACAATGATTTCCTTGAACTTTAAGCCCATTGCATTACTTCCACAATACTACATAAATTACTACACCTATAAATTACCGGCATTACTTAAAAACTTAATCTATCTTCCTTGCAATCAAATTAGAAAATGCTTCCTCCTTCAACAGATCCTCGGCCTTTTTAGAGATCTGGCCAGCGTACAAAAATAATAGCGGCAATTTTTTAACCTGCGCTTCCAGGTATGCTGCAGAAAGGTCTCTCTCATCAACCCGGCTCTTTTTCCTAATCTTGCAAAAATATTCTACTTTCCCGATCACCGAAGGAACGTCCACCTTAAGATTCAGCTCGCTGTTTTTTCTCACCACTTCCACTGATTTAGTGGAGATATTTAATTGCTTCAAGAATTCGGCGGCTGATGGCAGCAAATCATCTTTTAAAGGCCTAGCCTCTGCTACTGGCATAAGATCACTTTCCTGGAGATGGCTACCAGAGCGACTAAGGCTAGGATTCTCTGAAACAAGATTTTCTGAAATAACTTTTTCTGAAAAGTAAAATTTCCCATCAGTAGCTTGATTTTCCTTAACAGCAGATTCCTGGCTTAATTGCTCTTTTATCTTTGGCTTGTTGCTGATGCCGTTTTTTAAGGCCGTAGCAGCGGATTCATTCTCAGAAATCTTCTCCGGAATGAAAGCGTTTGTTTTTTTGGATAACTTCCCTTCCTGCCCCGAGTTAAGACTGCGTTCTTTTCTTCTAGCGCCGAGTGCTGGTTTTTTCTGCTTATTGGCAAGCAGCTTTTCTTGGACTGGCTGCTCCGCGGCAACAGTTTTATCCTCAGAGCTAGAACTATTGATATTTTTGGCCTTAGCTGTCACTGGCTTGTTCAGTTGATCTTTAGATTGCCAGTTATCAGAGAATAGCTGATTTTCTGTGGGTTGTCCAGTTTCTACAACTGTGCTAGTGACAGCAGTTAAAGTAGAAGAAACAGTGGAAGGCATGTTAGCAGAAGCAGCCTGAGTTGATCCAGCTTCGTCAGAATTCTGTAGCTCAGGCTTTTCTTCCTGCTGGCTTAGCAAATCGCCAATCAATCGCTTGGTTTCTTCAGCTGAAAGCAGATGCCAGCGCCAGAACAACTCTCTCCGGCCCTTAACTACTACATGCAGAGGAGTGGCAAAATCTTTTAATGACCGCAAAGCTACTTTGGCTAACAAATCCAAGTTAGCTTCCCTTAAAACTTTTTCTTTCCTCAAAAAATCTAACACCTGAAGCTCTTTATGATTTATATTTCCTGCGGCAAACTGGTAGAGCTGGTCTTCCTGCCCCGGCAGGTAATAAAGCGGTGAGCTGCCAATTTTCAACTGCGAGATAATTACTTTTCCCTGTGAAGCCAGCAGTGACAAGTGCGCGGAAGCAATAAAGATCTCTGAGCCGATATTCTTAGCTACTTTCGTGGGCAGCGTTGGCCCGCTGGTAGTCAGGAAATTAAGAATTTTATCTTGATCAATCATGTTAAATTAAGGCTGTTGCAGGTTTATATAATTTTCTTGTCTTGAGGCTTCATCCAATAAACACGGAAATCCTAAAAATCGATATAGCAGTTTATCTCTTTCTCTTCTCTTTCTCTTATCTTTCTCTCAAGGCCTAACCCAAGCTACCTGGTAATAAGTAACATCGCCTTCATCATCAACGATGGCCATCAACAGCCTTTTTTTAGTGCTGTGGGCTACCCGATTCTTAGCGCTGAATTCATGCCACGTTAAAGTACTAGCTTCATGCACCGGAAAGACGATCCATTTGGCATGATCTTCACCGGGCTTTACCCCGCGGTCATAAACTCTGAAATCAGCGCCAAATTTTAAGGCAGTCTTAACGATGTAGCCCCGATTTCGGATATCTCTGAAAACCACATACCTGATCCAGAAGTTAGGCTCTATCTTCCGAGCTTTCTTGATATAAGTTTCAGTGGTTATGCCTCTGCCGTACTCGCTTTTCAGCTCCAGTCGTCCTTTTTCTAGCAAGTATAGCCCTTCCAGGAGAGATAACTCTACTTTGCCATTCTCAGCAATAATCCCAAATCGCGACTGGTTAAAGAATTCCCGGGCTTCATCAGAAGATTCGGTGATAACTTTCTCCCCACTAAGCAAAGCTAGAACAAGCTTTTTAGGTTCCTTTTTCTTAGAGGAAGTTTCAGTCTCAGCTGCTTCCGTGGCTTCTTTCTTGGCCATTTAACTTAGGAAAGCGGGTTTGTTTTTAAAATGTTTGTAAAAGCGGCACAATTCGAAAAGTTAGTAATTTTGGGCTGCTGCAGATACCACAACCCTATACTTTGTATAGGAACGTGGTATCTTCCGCCTGGTCACGTCATGATTAGCGCGGCTAATCATTCCTAATCATGACACAGACGCCAAAAATCACTCAGAAAATGAATTGTGCCGTAAAAGCATTTAATTATAGCTAGTGTGATAAATTATCGAACTGACAATGGCCACTAGCTATTACAGAAGCGATTGGCACATCGGCTTTTATCGAGAATGAAACAGCGAGATACACTTCTGTATGCGAACGGAGTGGACAGCTGGAACGGAACCGTAAAGTTGCTGTTAAATCCTGCCGACTACGAAGTGGGAGGGATTCGGAGCGTTAGCGGAGAAAGTTTTTTGTGACCGTGCAAAGAGACTGGTGCCGTTCCCTAACATAGTTTTAGTTGTTACAATTTTATACTAAATGTGATTAGTTTTCGAATTTTTTTAATCACATTTGTATATACAAAAGTGCTAATAATTGTTCGAATATTTAGCACTTTTAGTATAAGAAAGAAAGGGGGTGGTTTTCTCGTATTGTTACTTACAAATAGCTAAAGCCTTATAATATAACCTCTCTTTTCAAGTATAAATATATAATAAGGTGATGCAAAAATGACACTAACATTATCAGGACAAACTGAAAGATTAGAACCGCATAGAGAATTTTATGGCGAATTTCGATTACAAATGCCTCTGTTAGTGAGTGGAAAAGATGAAAAAGGCAATGTTGTTGACGTTCCACGTGATCCAGCTTCATTTGCGTATGTTCTTGAGCGAAGAATGGAAGCACCACAGGATGTAAAGGGAGCATGGCAGAAGAATTATTTCTTTACAGGGGATGGCTCTATCACAGGTACAGAAGGAGACCATTTAGTTGTTCTTGATGCTCAGCATCTGCGTGAACTTACCGCAAAGAGCGAACAATATCAAGGTGCGTTGGTTCTTCCCAGTGGAGCTTGGCAAGAGTTTAACTCGCAGAAAGACAATGTTTTCCATTTGACCGCAGAAGAAGTGCAGAAAGCACATGGTCAAGGATATGTTAAAAAGGATGGAATATGGACTCCTGCTAACAGATCTGTTGGCAAAGTGTGGGATGCTCTTGGCAGAGGACGAGACCTCACTTCATACATCCAACTTGTGAGTGAACATTCTCCTCAGAGTAATAGTTTGTTAAATGTTTATTTTAATAGAACTACGAAAGACGGCAAGCCGACAATGCGGCCTTGGGTTGCCATTAGGATCGACTACAATTCCGATGCTGGTGGCGACAACGGCCTCGACGACAATAACGGGCGTCTGGTCGGGGGAGCACCGGAGGCGCACATCGCGTGCGAAAAAGTACTTGAAGCAAGAGTGCAGTTGGCTCTTGAAATAGGGAAAGCATTTGAATTTAATGGTAGAGTGTATGCGCCAGTAAGCAACGTTTCCCTCAAATAATTTTTTACCGTTACTTTTTTATACCTCTTATTCTTTTATTTAGTCTAATCCCTTTAAGCTCTTCTTAATCTTTTTCATCGCCATCTTTATGTCTTTAGCTTCAGCCAGATAGGAGCCACAGACAACTATTTCAGCGCCAGCCTTAACAGCATCTTTGACCGTCAGCGGATTCATGCCTCCGTCAACAATTATCTTAACCCGGGGGTTGATTTTTTTGGCCAGCTTAATCTTGCTTAGTGGTTTTTTAAGATACCTGCTTCCATAAAACCCCGGGTTGACTGTTAAAATCAACAGGTAATCAATCTCTTTTAGGTAAGGCTGGATCAAACTTATCTTTTCCTCTGGCTTCAAGGCAAAAGCTACTTTTTTACCAAGTTTATTCATTCTAAAAATAAATTTTGCTTTATCATTTATCGCACCAGCCTGAACGATGCAGAGGCCAACTAAATGGCCGTACTTCTTAATCCATTGCTCTGGCTGCTTAACCATCAGATGCGCGTTATATTGGAATTGGTCGGAGAGCTGGAACTTAAAATAAAGAGATCGGTTAGGGGCAAACTTCCCGTCTACCACATCCAGATGCAGAGTTTTAGCTATTTCCCCATACTTTTTCAGCAGATTAGCTAAATCGTGCTGATTCCTGGCCATTACCGAGGGGGTTATTGTAACCATTATCCTAACTATTATTCCAATTTAATTTTTATCCTGATAATCACTATTTTAATAACTATTATGCAAAAAATTTCGCTGGGTGTAAAACCCCACCCTTTAGGGCGAAATTTTTGCATGCTAAAAATGCGTAGTTGAGAAACCGCCTCTTTTGAAACCTCGTCATTTATGGCGAGGTGAGGCGGTTTCACGCATTTTTATC
>DATDXK010000058.1:0-10899 GCA_035289345.1 Candidatus Nanoarchaeia archaeon | reverse complement strand
TAAGCACGAAGCATGCCTTGAAAAGAGACACCTTAGGACACGGCAAAAACAGCCGTTTGATAGAAGTGATGTGTAAGTACCAAGGCAACGAGGTATTCAGCATGCACTTACTAACGTCCATAAATTTGTCAATCTTTCATATGGTTTTTCATAAATTACCGGTGGAGATTTTTTCTCCACTATTTTTCTTTTTTTTTGGTAAAACTAGCTTTAGCTGGATTATTTTCATGACCACCGTCAAATTACGAACGGTACAATAACGTTTAGAAGTATCTGCGGAAGGGGATTGTCCCTCAGGGAGGGAACCGCACATCAGCTTCTGGAGAACTGAATAAGTTTGACGTCACTATTCTGGGACAGTGGCGATCACTAAGGTATCACGCTGGATAGTGTTAGATTTTATGCCAGATGATGTGCGTCAAATGGCAGAGGAATTGATTGTTGTAGCGAGAAGGAATAATAAACGTCAATCTAAATCATTATTAATTTTTGACGAGCTTTCTTCTCCACGAACGCCCCCATCACCAGCAACGGAAAAGCAATCGTCGCATCACAATGAATTTTAACTGCAGGATTTTCTTTAATTTCCCTGATTAATTGAAACCTATTTTCCTTTATATCCAAATTTTTTATCGTATTCTTTATGATTAATTATATCTAATACAAAGTCGATTATAGCTACTTCATCGGATTGAATGGTATAAATTAATCGCCAGTAATTTGATAATTCAATTCGCCAAAGATTAGTCACATCAAACTCAACAATATAGCATTTTGGAATCTGTCCTTTCTTTACTTGGTCACCGACGAATGGGTTATCTCTAAGCCAACCTTTAACCCTTTCAACTGATCTAAGAATGGATTGGTGCTCTGAAGAGTTAACTCCTCGAAGTAATTCATCACCAACGATCCGATTTAGCTCGTTGAACTGTTCCATTGCTTTAGAAGAAAGAACAACCTTTACCGATTTCCCCTTAAAGCTCATATTTCAGTTCCACGGCTAATTGCTTCTCGAAGTTTCTGGCTATCGTTGTGCGTCCAGATAATTCCTTTATGTCCGTCCAGAATTAATCCTCTTTGTTCCAGATATTCCAAAATTACATTCAAAGTTTGATGCATAATCTGTGTTGGTAACCGTTTTTTAATCTCTTCTCTAGTGATGGTAGTTTCTGCATTTTTTAGCACTTGCTCTACCATCAGCATCGTTTTCAGGTTTGGATAGTGAATTATTTCTTGCATTTCGAATTAACTTATATGATTAGTTATATAACTTTATATATAAATCTTTCCATTTAGTTCATGCTTCTATGAAGATCTAGAAGATAAAAACAATCGCATTAATCTTTGATTTTTAACTAATTCTTTCAGTCATTGTGGCGATGTCGGCATTTACGCTGAACTAATAATGGTCAATTTTATGCTAGTAATTCCACGAATGCCCCCATCACCAGCAACGGAAAAGCTATCGTCGCATCGCAATGTATTTTAACTGCCGGAGCCTTAGCCTTAATTTTCCCCCAGCTGATGGCTTCTTCCACCTTGGCACCGGAATCAGAACCATCAAACTCTTCACCAGTATTGATGTAGACAGCATAATCTAACCCCTCTTTGAAAATATTGGCATTTAAAGTGAAATGCTTGCTGATGCCGCTGCCTAAACAAATGGCGGCTGTTTTCTCGGTATTTAATACTAAGTCCACCATAACTTTCATCTCTTTAGTGATATCAATCATAAAATCTGGATGCGCTTGCTTAAAAAAATAAATTAAGTCTCCTAAGGAACCATCAATTAACCCTGGACAAAATATGGGAATATTATTTTTAGCGGCCCAGTATAAATAAGAATCCTGATGATTGATTTTTTCTCCTAACTTTTTTATTAATTCATGTGGAGCAAAGATTTTGTTTTCTGCCTGTTGCTCCTGGTAAATTTCAGTAAAAAATTCCTGCATGAATTTATCGAAGTAAGCATAACGATCATTTGGCACTAAAATATTGCCAATCCTATTAATCCCATTTTCAAACAGGAAATTTCCCGGCAGGTTAAATTGGCCTAAGACGAATGGTTTCAGGCATTTAATGATATCTTCTTCAATTCCGCCAGCCGACGTTACCATCGCCTGTATTTTTTGATGTTTGGCTAAATAAGTTATAGCTTCCCTCACTCCAGAACTAACCAGGTTGGAGGTGAAAGATAAAAAGATGGTGGCCTTCTCACGCTGCATTATTTTGGTAATTCCTATCCCCTCAGCTAAATTGCTAGCTTGAAAACCGGTAGTAGCGTAAGCCTGCAGAAATTCCTGGAGGTTAAATCCTTGTTGTTGTGCTTTTTCAAAGTCAAAGCCTTTAATTCTTGGTGAACCTTCTAGGGTCATTAATTGCTGGGGCTGATTTTTATACTGGTGATGTTGTTGTTTAATGTTCTGTTGGTGTTTCATTTTGATTATTTATTTTAACGTCTAATTTTTTTGTATAAACATCCTAAATAGCTCTAGCTCTAAGAAAAAGCAATCCTAGCTTCCTGACCTACGGACTGAATCCATAATCCTTTAAATGGTGGTTTATTTTTAAAGGTTTGGTAAGTGTTGAGTACAGTTCTAATTATGATGATTGTCTTATGATCCTCTCGTCCCTGTTGCGGGATTAGGAAAGTTTTAAAATAATCTGGCCTTAATTAGTTGAAAATGGGAATCCTCGTAGAGTTTAACCCTGATTTGGCGTTAAGAAATATTAATCATTTTAAGCAAGGAAAAAGATTAATAGAAGAATGTATTCCAGAACGGTTAGAGCTTGGTAAGACCTATGGCTTTCTTAAGGAAGGGCAGAGAAATTATTGGTTATTAGGCCAGCAACCACTACTACAAACAGAGGGGAATCAGCAATTATCCAAGCTGGTAGCTAGCATTATTATTTTAGAAGTTACTCATTTTCTTAACCAGGAAAGAGTTTTTACTAAGGGAAAATATTTAGTTAAGGAGTTAATTAATGATAATGAAATACGCTTTAATGGCTTTGCTAAGGTGAGTTAAGTGAATCTTGTGGACGTCCATTGCCACCTGAACCATGATTTGTTTAAGCCTGATTTAGAGCAGGTGCTGGAACGGGCTAGGAAGGCTGGCTTAAAAACTCTGTTAGTTTCCGGTGTCAACCCGGTTTCCAATAAGGAAGTATTAGCCCTAGCTAAAAAATACCCTCTAATCAAAGCCAGCTTAGGAATTTATCCCATTGATGCCTTGGGGTTAGCAGAAGCAGAAATTGGCCTGCCCCGGCAGATTGTGCCCATAAATCTAGCTGATGAATTCAGGTTTATTGAAAAAAATAAGGACGTAGTGGTAGCTATCGGTGAAGTGGGAATGGATTTCCACTGGGCAGATAAAGATAAGACTTATGCTCAACAGGCTGACAATTTTAGGCAGATCATTAGGTTCGCCATAAAATTGAAAAAGCCGCTGGTCATTCACTCCCGTAAAGCTGAAAGAGAATGCTTAGAAATTCTGGAGCAGGAGATTAAGAATAAGGAAATTCCGGTAATTAATCATTGTTTTTCTGGCAAAAAAAATTTGATCAGTAAAGCGGCTGGATGGGGCCATTATTTTTCTATTCCCCCTAACATCTTAAGGTCGCATAGTTTCCAGACTTTAGTTAAAATGGTAGATTTACGGCAGTTGTTGACGGAGACTGATGCGCCTTACTTAAGCCCATATACTGGTAAGAGAAATGAGCCGGCCTTTATAGTTGAAACCATTAAGAAAATTGCAGAGATTAAAGGTCTGTCGGAGAAAGAAGTGGCTGACAGCATTTGGAAGAATTATGAAAGAATTTTTGGAAAATGATTTGCTAAGGCAATAAGCTGGCACAAGCTCTAAACTCTTCCACTACCTTTTTATACCACTTCATCCTCGAGATACAAATATGGCTTCCGTTACTGATTACCTGACTCAAGGATCAAGGATTTTTCTCAGCAGCTGGAAAACCAGGATCAACCCTCAAAAATATGAAGGAACGGCTAAGCAGATTTGTGAACAGATTGTCAGAGACTGCTGGAATGGCCGTTATTTTCAGGTTTCCAGGCAGAATTTTCCGCAATTCTGGAGCAGGGATTTCGGCTGGTGTGTTCAGGCTTTAATGAAACAAGGCTATAAAAAAGAAATCGATCAGACTTTACGTTATGCTCTCAACCGGTTTAAGGAAGCAGGAAAAATTACTACCACTATTTCACCAGAGGGAAAACCATTTGATTTTCCAACAGTTGCAGTGGATTCACTGCCTTGGCTAATTCACGCCATTAAAATATCTAAATTTCATTATCTGCCTTTCCAGCAGTTCTTAAATAAGGAGATTAAACGTTTTTATAAAGAAATAATTGAGCCTACCACTGGATTAGTAAGGCCCAATCAGCAATTTTCTTCCATGAAGGATTTCGCGATCAGAAAAAGTTCCTGCTATGACAATGCCTTAGTTGGTTTGTTAGCCAAAGACTTGTTAGGAATGAAGCTGGACCATCCCTTTCAGGAATTTAACTATCCTGACTTGCTAAAACGTCATTTTTGGAACGGAAATTATTTTTATGACGACCTGCAGAAAAAAAAATATGTTGCCGGCGATGCTAATTTGTTTCCATTCATCCTGGGATTAATTAAGGATAAAGAGATGATGGAGTCAGCAGTCAAGCATATCCAAGAAAATGGTCTGGATGCGCCTTTCCCCTTGAAATACACCGGAGCTGCTGAAGGAGTTAAATTCATCTGGCAAGAGAAATTAGCCCTGAAGGATTACGAGAGCAATGCAATCTGGACGCATATGGGCCCGTTCTTTATCAAATTAGTACAGCATCTGGACAAAGATAAGGCTAAAGAGTACCAGCAGGCTTACAAAGATCTTATCGAGAAATATCAAGGCTACCCGGAAGTCCTTAATAGCCAAGGCCGGCCTTTCCAGACCTGGTTTTATTATTGTGACCGCTCGATGTTATGGGCGGTTAATTATTTAGAATTATAGGAAAGAGATATCTCTTTAGCTAATCTGCTTTTAATTAATCTATGTTACAACAAATCTATATTACAACATCTAAATTCTTTAATACCACTTAAATTGCTTTTTTATTAGTGGCACCAACTATTTCTGTGATCATACCAGCACATAATGAGGAGCAATATATCCGGCAGACTTTACATGCCTTAAAACTGCAGACTTTCCAAAATTTTGAAACAATTATTGTAGCTAACGGCTGCACGGATAAGACTGAAGAAGTTATCAGCCAGCGGGTTAATGAACACTTGCAGCTATTAAAGATGTCTAAAGCCAGTGTCAGCCGGGCGCGGAATTATGGCGCCAGTAAAGCTAACGGCCGTCTGCTGGTATTTCTGGATGCCGATACCCTTCTAGAACCAGAGAGTTTGCAAGTAATTAATTCCCAATTTAAAGATGAACATGCTGTGGCTACCACTAAGGTTAAAGCTGACTGCGTGGAAGCTAAATTCAGGTTATTGATGGCAGTTAAAAACCTGGCCAATCAAACTAGTTTATATCGGGGATGGATCAGCGGAGTGCTCATCTGCCGCAAGAAGGATTTTGATGCTGTCAACGGTTATGATCATCAGCGGGAAGTGCGCGAACAGCGCAATTTGATTTTAAAGCTATTAAAAATAGGCGGATATGCGCATCTGGACACTTACGCCACTACTTCCATGCGCCGGTTCCAACGGTGGGGACTGGCAAGAACGGCTGGCTTCTGGCTTAAGCAGCTGGCAGTAGACCATTTTGGCGATATCAGCAGCAGCAAATACGAGAAGGTTAGGTAGTATTATGAGTATCATGAAAATAGGAATAATTGGTTCGATGCTAATCAGAAAATCTTTATGCTAAATCCCATCCCCGAAATGCCTTATTGCAAAAGTGAAATTGAAGCCGTCAAGCCAATTATTCTTGATGGGGACTTAACTAAAATCAAATAGGTTGGTTAGCAGAAAATTATCGCAAAGAATATCATCAATGACATTTTTTAGCAGCTTAAAGAAATATCTCCGCCTTCCAAACAAACTAGCCGGTTATTGGTGATTTCATAAGAATTAATGCTAGGATTGTCAACCTTGGCTTTACAGCAGACGCTGCGAGCAGTGTTAAAAGCAAACTCATCAAGATTAACCTGTAAATTGCTTAAATCAAGCTGCGCTTGAGCAATTCTGTTATCTTTTTCAATCAGCTGCAAGTTGAACTGGTCAGAAGCGGCCGTTTTTTCCTGCCGGCATTCCGCTAAATCAGTTTCTGAGCTATGCTTGACCTCTTCAATTTCCACAATCAGGCTTTCTTTATTAGACTGGCAGTTGCTTAACTCTGCTGCATTGGACCTTACTTCCTCTCTGGCCTGGGCATAAATCTCGGTATATAAAGATAAATTAGATTTAGTGGTAGCTAATTCTGTTCTTAAATCTTGCACCGTTGCGCCTAATTCTGAAACACTAAGATTGGATTCATCAGCTTGTTTAACTACACTATAGCCAATCAAGGCCGGCCTGATGATATAAGCGCTGGCTAGAACTAATAGCGATAAAATCATGATAATCACTACCCCTTTGCTGCTAAGAGTCTTTCTAAATAATTTACTGCTATCTAAACTTTCTACTTTTTGAGCAGCATCTTCCTGATTATTGCGCCGGGAAGGCGGAGTATCCCAATCCATGCTTGGTCAATAGTTCAACAGTTTTTAAATTTAGTTTACTACTATAAAATAAAAACGTCGCTATTTGGCAAAATTTGTTTGGTTGACAAAATTTATTTGACAAGATTTATTAAATCTCTATCATTAGGTATCTTAATGATAATTACCATCTCCGGAACACCCGGCAGCGGAAAAAGCACAGTGGCTAAACTTCTGGCTGAAAAATTGTCTGCCAAGAGAATTGATGTTGGCAGCATCAGGCGTAAATTAGCCCGAAAAAAAAAGATGACCTTAGAAGGGCTTAACCAGTATGCCAAGACTAATCCGGAAACGGATGTTAATGTAGACCAGAAAGTAGCTAAGGAAGCCCGAAAACTGGCCGGGCAAGGGAAAGTGGTAATTGTGGGAGGGCTGCCGCAGTTTCATTTTCTGCCTGAATCAGTTAAGATCTTTATTAAAGCTGACCTTAAGGAAGCTGCGCGCAGGATCTGGCAGGATTTGCAGCAGAAAAAAACCAGGACCGCGCGGAATGAGGGGAATTATTCTTCCTTAAAACAGATGAAGGAACGAGTTCTAGCCAGAATTAAGGAGGATAATGAACGCTATATGAAATATTATGGCATTGATCATCTGGATCAAAGCAATTATGATTTAATCCTTAACACAACCCATATAACCGCCGAACAGGCCGCAAAACTTATTTTAAACAAATTACCACGCTAAATGAGCCAACAAATTATCCTTCTGAACGAGCTATCAATCAAAGAAACTGCAGCATTATACCAGGTTGCTTATGAAGATAAATCAGGAATTAGGCAGGTAACCATCTGGAAAGAACCAGCGCATAGCCGTTTAGAACTCAGGTCATTGAATCAGAGGTCACGCTACGCCCTGGAGCGGCTGGTTTTGGAGCAGGGAAACGCTAAACTGGTCTGCAGAAGAGTCAGGAAAACCGGTAATTATATCCTCACCCCGCTTGATAATCTGCCAGGCTTAATGAAAGAGCTGCATTATTTTGGCAGAATGTTTAAACCAATTTTTATGATTAATCCCGTTCTTAGCGAGCTGTACCAAGAAGAGCATTTTTTTGATTTTAATTATTGCTGGAGGGAAAATATAATTTAACCGCCCAGATTGTCCCGTAATTCATTTGCGCTCTTCGTCGGAAGCATGATTTTGTATTTTGGCACGAGCTATTTTGCAGAATTAGTGGTTGGAAGGCGTCGTCAGTATACGTTTTTGGTAATTGTGGGACAGTCTGCGCCGTAATACTCCAGCATCATGAAGCTCTGCTATCCTCTGGTTGAGCCTAATCATCTCTGGTTGAGCCTAATCATCTCAGGTTGAGCCTAATCCTATTAAATATTAATGCCGGCAGGGGTGAAGTCCAAAGGCTTTTCGGGAACTTCCAGAAGCTTTGCTTCTGTTAGTTTTCAAATTCCACGTACGGGGAACGTTGGCTATCAACTTTAAGAAGCAGCAGGCGAGAAGATGGCAGAGCTTCACTTCAGATTACTGAAGTATTACGCCAAGGTGTATTACTGGGCCAATAGGCGCTTAGATGCCAATACTAGGTTCATGATTAATAAATTTTAAATAGAAACACTAAATCAATAGGTAAAAAATGATTCGTGAATATAAACCAAAAGATTATAATGCCATATTAAAACTTCATTGCGATACTTTTTTAGGCATATCCAGAGGAGAAACTTACGAAAAAAAACTTCATGGCGTTAAATCAAGCTTGGGCCTGCAGCAGGCTTTAGTCTGCGAGGTGGATGGAAAGGAAGATGAAAAAACTTCTCTTCTCGGGTTTGTGGTTTATAGCTATTTAATCAATGATTCTTTCTCTAGAGTAAACATTGAGAATGGATTGTCTGCAGGTAATATCAAAAATAGGTCACAACAGAATATTGATAATATCAAGTCCTGGTTTAAAGAACGCTCTGGCCAGGCTCAGTTGGGTTTTTTTCAGCCTAACGAATTTACCACGAGAGATGTTTCAGTTAATTATTCTGACTGGTATGTTAGTAGCCTGGCGGTGCACCAGAACCATCGTGGCCAGGGCCATGGCACAGATTTATTAGAGCATTTGGTGAAGATGGCTGAAGCTAAAAATCTGAATGGCCTTTCTGAAGGCGAGAAGATAACTGCAATTTATGCCCACCAGTATGGCCACCAAAAATCGTTGAATCCGTTTTCTAAGGTAGGATTCAGGCCAATAATCTTCTGGGGCCCATTGTACAATGATAATTCACCAGGGACTTTGATGGGTAAAAAGATCAAGTAATTAATTTAGGCAAGGTTAAAGGTTTAAGTTGATAATCAAATATCTCAAGTTACATCTCTTCCAGGGCAGCGATCCCCAGCAGGCTAAGGCCGTTATTAAGCACCTGCCTGACGGAACTGACCAGTTGCAGCCGGGCTTTCATTAATTCTTTAGATCTATCATCGGTAGAAATAATCTGGCAGGCATGGTAGAACTCGTTAAACAGCTGCGCTAAATCCAGCAAGTAGCGGCACAAGGTCTGCGGCTGGTAATTTCTAGCGGCTGCGCTAACAATTTCAGGAAACTTGGACAGCATTAACACCAAATTGTGCTCCACGGCTGCTGATAATTTGGAGTAATCAATGGCATTAATTTTTCCGGCAACTTTTCCGGCCTTGCGCAATACCGAACTGGTGCGGGCATAAGTGTATTGCAGGTAGGGCCCGGTTTCCCCTTCAAACTTTAATGATTCTTCCGGGTTAAAAATCATGTCTCGAACTGGATCGATTTTCAACATATAGAATTTAATTGCTGCCAACCCAATCTTTTCGGTCCGATTTTTTCTTTCTTTCTTTGGCAAATTAGGATAGCGCTCATTAACTTCCTTTAGGGCTAAAGAGCAGATTTCATCCATTAAATCATCTGCATCAATCACCGTCCCTTCCCGTGACTTCATCCTTCCCGAAGGCAGGTGCACCAGCCCGTAAGCGAAGTGCAGCAATTTTCTGGCGAAGGGCTTCTGTAATAATTCAATTAATTTGAACAGCTGCTTAAAATGCAAATTCTGTTCTGAAGCCGTCACATAGATGGATTGGTCGTACTTATAATCCTGATAGCGCTGCTCTGCCAAGTACAGATCTTGTGTAATGTACACGCTGGTGCCGTCAGAGCGGAGAACTACTTTGTCAGGCAGGCCGTAGGATTTCAAAGGAGCGATAATATTTTTTTGGTCATCTTTAATAAAAACCCCATTCTTTAGTCCAGCTAAGACTACTTCCCTGCCCCGTTCATAGAGCTCAGACTCATAATACTCTTTGTCAAAACTGATGCCAAAGCGCTGGTAAGTTTCTTTAAACCCAGTTAATACCCAGGAATTCATTTTTTTCCATAACTTTAGCACTTCAGGATCTTTCATCTCCCACTTAAACAGCATTTCCTGTGCCAGATTCATCAGCTCAGGATGCTGCTGGCTTTCTTTAGAGAACAGCACATAATAATCGCCAACAAAATGGTCTCCTTTCTTGTCGGGCTGCTTATTTTTTCCCCATTTTTGGTAGGCCACCATCGACTGGCAGATGTGTATCCCGCGGTCATTAACAATATTAACCGGATAAACCTTGTTTCCATTAAACGCCAGAAGGTTAACCAGGGCCTGGCCCAGAGACATGTTTCTGAGATGGCCCAGATGCAGTGGCTTGTTGGTGTTAGGGCCGCAAAATTCCAGGATCATTTTATTATTCTCAAAACCACGGCCATAATTTTTTTTAGCCTTTTTTATGGCAGCCAAGACCTCTTCAGCTAAGATAGGCTTGTTAATGAAGAAGTTAAGGTAAGGGCCAACAACATCTATCTTCTGCAAAAAAGCAGCAGATTTAAGCTTATCTTTTAGCCTGAGGGCTTCCTGATGGGGATTTGAGCCCAGCTTGAAGCAAGGAAAGGCATAATCGCCCAAGGTAAAGTTAGGTGGAACTGTGAGCAAGAGCTCAATCTCTTCATGCTTTAACGGTACCAGTTCGGCTAACACTGAGGCAATTTTTTTTTTGAAATCCATTGCTAGAATGAAAGAAACCTTAATTTATATACGTTATGTTATTACTGGCTCTGTAGAAAATCTCGCTATGCTCGGTGGCCATCAGGCTCAGCATTAGCTTCTTAAGGCTGATAACCGACCATCCCCGTAAGGGACATCCCCCTAGCCGGTGTAATTTTGCACCAGAAGATGCTTCGCAAATTGATGGCCACTGCACTTTCT
>DATDXK010000057.1:0-10435 GCA_035289345.1 Candidatus Nanoarchaeia archaeon | reverse complement strand
AGCACAGGAAATGATGATCATGGTCGAGCGCTTAATGCGTGAACAGAAGATTCCGGAAGCGCCAATTTATATCGACGGCATGTTGTGGGACATCACGGCAATTCATACCGCTTACCCGGAATATCTTAGCAGAAACCTGCGCCAGCAGATTTTCCAGAAAGAAAGCAACCCCTTCTTATCGCCCATCTTCAAGCAGGTCGGCTCAAATAAAGAGCGGCAGCAAATCATGCTGGAAGCCGGGCCCTGCTTAATCTTGGCTACTTCCGGAATGCTAGCCGGCGGCCCTTCAGTGGAATATCTGAAAGGGTTGTCTGAGGACCAGCGCCATTCGCTGGTATTTTCCTGCTACCAGCCGCCGGGATCTTTAGGCTATAGAATCAGGAATGGGGAACGGGAGATAAGGATCAGTGATGGCCTTAAGCCGATGATCCTGCAGATTAAGCTGGATGTCCATAAGGTAGAAATAACTAACCATTCCGATAGAAGGCAGTTGATGAATTTTGTCCGGCGCTGCAATCCACAGCCAAAAAAAATAATTGTTGTTCACGGAGAATCTTCCCGCTGTTTGGATCTGGCCAGCTCGATTCATAAGCAGTATCGGATTGAGACAGTTGCGCCAAAAAATCTGGAAGTTGTTCGGCTGAGATGAACTATGGTAATTGTGGGATATTTCAGAACATCTACCCACAATTACTAATAGCAAATGTGTGGATAGATGTACGAATACTTAACACATTTGCTATATTAATCACAATTTTAATAACAATTGGCTTGAGGCTTAAGCACAATTTTCAAAAACCAAAATAATTTAAGAAGGGGGGTATTTTAATTACTAAGCCCAATTAAACAAAATCTTTATTTTTGATCATTATTTTAGATTAGCCGAAAATTATGCAAAAAATTTCGCTGGGTGTAAAACCTCGCCCTTTAGGGCGAAATTTTTGCATGCTAAAAATGCGTAGTTGAGAAACCGCCTCTTTTGAAACCTCATCATTTATGGCGAGGTGAGGCGGTTTCACGCATTTTTATCATATTGTAGTAATTGAGAACATGGAACTTGGAACTCGGAAATTGGAACTTGGAAATTGGAACTTGGAACATGGAACTTGGAACTCGGAAATTGGAACTTGGAAATTGGAAATTGGAAATTGGAACATGGAACTTGGAACTCGGAAATTGGAACTTGGAAATTGGAAATTGGAAATTGGAAATTGGAAATTGGAAATTGGAAATTGGAAATTGGAAATTGGATATCGCTGACAAATGATTGATTTAGGTTTTAATTATCTCGTTCGTGCTGAAAGAGAGTTAAATAGTATAAATCTTTAAAAACATTCACCGTAATTAATAGTTATGCTCTTCACTACCAAATATGCTCCCACCAAGTTATCAGAAGTAGTTGGCCAGCAGTTAGCTGTTTCCCAATTAAGAAACTATGTGCTTAATTATAGAATGCAAAAACTGAAGGCGCTGCTGTTATGGGGGCCCATCGGCGTGGGAAAAACGGCTTCTGTCTATGCCTTGGCTAGAGAGCTGGATCATGACCTGTTGGAAATAAATTCTTCTGATTTAAGAAATCAGGACTGCATCAAGCAATTCTTGGGTTCTGCCTTAGGCCAGCAATCCTTGTTTTTCAGGCCGAAAATAATCTTAGTTGATGAAATCGACAACATTTCCGGGATTCATGACCGTGGCTGCATCCCGGCCATTTTACAGGCCCTGGAAAAATCATCCTTTCCAGTAATTATTACCGCCAATGACCCTTTCGACCAAAAATTGAAAAGCCTGAAAAAAGCCTGCCAGCTGGTTCCGTTTGCAAAGATAAATCATAAAGTAATGGCTGAATTTCTAAGCCTGATCTGCCGGGCAGAACAAATGATCTATGAAGAAAAGGCTCTGCAGTCCTTATCCCGGCAAGCAGATGGCGACCTGCGCGCGGCTTTGCTTGATCTTCAGACTTGTGGGAAAAGCCTGCGGTTCTCTGATGTTCTGCAGCTGTCAGACCGGAAAAGAACTAACTCCATGCTGCAAGCTTTGGCCATTATCTTTAAATCATCAACTGTGCAGAATGCGTTGACTGCCTTAGAGAACGTGGATGCTGACCTTAATGAAGCCTTGTTTTGGATAGACCATAATCTGCCCCACGAATATACCGATCCGGTAGCGCTAGCTAAAGCCTATGAATGGCTGTCCAGAGCAGATATATTCAATGGCCGGATTAGAAACCGGCAGCATTGGCGGTTTCTGGCTTATGTTAATAACCTGATTACCGCGGGCATCTCTTCAGCTAAAATAAGTAAAAACCGGGAATTTGTCAAGTATCTGCCGACAATGAGAATTTTAAGGATGTGGCAGGCTAAGATTAAAAATGCCAAAAAGAAAGAGATTGCTGAAAAATTGGCTTTGGCAACTCATCAGTCTAAAACCGCGGCCTTAGCACAAGTTTCCTATTTGCAGCAGATGTTCAAGAATAATAGCAAGGTCAGGAATACTAGCCTTGATGGATTAGCTGAAGAATTGAAATTAAATGAGGAAGAAGCTGATTGGTTAAGGAAGTGAGATTTACTTTTTTTAACATTTATGATTCCTGGAAGAATTGGAAAAATAAGCCCAATGATACAACCGAGAATCGATGAAAGGTTAAAGCTAGTATTAGGCCTAAAATAAAATTTCAATAGATTAAAGACTTAACTAGAGATTTGCAGACCCGCTTCTGTTTCCATACTTCATCCTCGCTGTTGTAATCATAAGCCTGCCTTTGGCATTGCAAGTCAACCATCCCATCCAGATCTCGGTCAATTAGCTCATAAAGGCTAAAATAGCTGGACTTATTGCCTGTGCATCTGAAATCCCCCCTTAAGTAAGTTACGCTATGGCTTTCTCTTCCCAAATAGGCTTTGTTTAGGTTTTTTCTAGCCAGATAAGTTTTAATTTTGCAGTCATACTTCTTGCCGTCCTGAAAGCTGGTTGTATTTAAGACAGCGCTTTCCTGGCCGGCAAAGATTTTTTCCGACGGAATTTTAAAATAATCACTGTAAGGAGAATGAGCGCAGCTTAAGGTTAATGCTGTTAATAACGCTGTATGATGCTTCATTGGCGTTAAACCTCGCGGTGGTTTATATCTTTTTCGTTGATGTCGGCTTTGCGCGGAAATTAGTAGCCGCGGCCTGCTAATTTCCGCGCAAAGCCGTTGATGTCCAGTAAAGCCATTTCCACAGGCTCTGTAGAAAATCTCGTTGCACTCGGTTAGCATAAGGCTCAGCACCTGATTCTGTCAGGTAAAGGCTGACATTCTCCGGATGAGGCAACCCTCTTGTCAGCTGAATATTTAACGATAGTAGTGCTTCGCAAATTGATGCTAACTACATATTCTACAGAGCCGTAAGTGGGACATTGTCAACTTAAAGGCAGCCGGGATCATTATTGGCATTTTGCCTTGGGCAATAATAATATCCAATCAAAGAAAGTTTTATATTGCTAACTAATAGCCTAAAGATATGAAAAAGAGCGCCCGGATTCTGGTTATGACCTTATTGGCGTTCATATTCTTGGCTTCTGCATCGTGGGCTCAGGTAGATTTATACCTGCAAGATTCTTTGACTTTGCAACTAGACATCCGAGGAGAGCTAAGCTTAATTGCTAACAGCCAAGGCGCTTCTGTTAAAAAAGCGCAAGCCGAACTATTTTTATTTCCTAAAGATTCTAACCGACAACAGGTATTATTCCAATCAGACTTACCCAAGCTCAATGCCTTAGAATACAGCTGGGATGACCAGGAGCTGGGAACCAAAACCTTCAGGTACTCTGCCAAGGTCTTAACAAAAGACCGCCGGCAGGAAGTTCGCAGCAAAATACCTTTTCCCATAACCAGCTCTGACGGCGTGGAAGAATATCTTAAAGAAACAAAAACGATTGATTCACTTCATCCTGAGATAGTAGCCAAAGCTGCCGAATTAGCTGAAGGTGAAGATGACTTGTTTAAGGTAGCTTTCAAATTAGCCAGCTGGGTGGAAGAGAATGTTAAGTATGACCTAAATACCTTAACCGAGAAGGCTTCACAGAAAGCCAGCTGGGTGCTGCAGAATCGGCAAGGCGTTTGTGATGAGATGACATCCTTATTCATCGCCATGGCCCGGGCCGTGGGCATACCAGCCCGGTTCGTCAAGGGGATCAGCTATTCTAATTCTCCTTTATTCAGCAATCCCTGGCAGCCGCATGGATGGGCTGAAGTTTATTTTCCTAACCTTGGCTGGGTTAGTTTTGATGTCACGTTCGGGGAATACGGCTACATCGATGTGACCCATATCAGCTTAAGGGACAGTTTTGATCCGCAAGACTACGATGCAACCTACAACTGGGTGGCGCAGGAAGTCGAGCTGCAAGCTAAACCATTGGATCTGCAGGTCTTGGTTAAAGACCGTGGCCAGCGGTCTTCCGAAGAGATCAATCTGGAATACCAACTATTTAACCAAGAAGTTGGCTTTGGAAGTTATAACCTGATTAAGGCAACTTTGACTAACAAAGCTAATTATTATGCTGCCACCACCCTGCAGCTGGCTGTGCCACCGGAACTGGAAATTATCGGCAGAAACAAGAGAGTGATAATGCTGGAGCCAAACGAAGTGCGGGAAACGTTCTGGATCATAAAAGTACCTGAAGACCTTAATAAGGATTATATCTACACTTTCCCTGCGCTGATTTACTCCGAAAAAAATGTAACCTTCAGAAATGAGTTTACGGCTTTGGAAAACGGGCCACATTACTCAAGAAAAGAGATTGAGAAATTAACCATTATAAACGAAGATAAATCTTATTCCCGGCAGGTTAGTTTCAACTGCCAGGGCCAGGAGCAGTTAAAGCTTGGTGAAATAGCCAAAATATCCTGCCAAATCAGAAATAGCGGCAATGCCAACCTGGAAGAAGTCAATTTCTGCCTGGAAAAAAATTGTGGCCTGATCAACCTGCCCATCAACCAGATAGTTGAAAAAAAAATCAGCCTGTTGGCAGAAAAGCCCGGCTGGAACAAGGTTTTTGTAACTGCTGAGAACCAATTCATTGAAAAAAGATCCAGCTTTAATTATGCGGTGCTGGATGAGCCTAAAGCCACCATCAGTTTCAAATCTCCAAAATTGGCAAAATTAAATAGTCCTGCCGGAAGCGACAATGCTCTGGCCGTAATCATCAATAAAGAATCATTCAGCCTGCCGCAAAAAGTTGAGATAACCTTAACTGGCCCTGGGCTTAAAATTAACTGGCAGGCCAGCGAGATAAAACAAACTGAGCAGATTAAGCTGGACTTGCAGCAGGCGCGCCTGGGATTCAAGAATAAATTTGTCGTGAAAATGGCCTGGCAGGATCTGGAAAAAAAGAAATACTCCAGCACGAAAACAATAATTATTCCCAGCAAGCCGGAGAATTACAGAGAAAGGGCCAGGATGATTTTCAATACCCTGCTGAATTTTTTTTAAAAACATACTGATTTAAAAAGATAAAAATAAAAAAAATAAATTAGCGCTTTTTCTTTCGAGAACCTGCTTTTTTCTTGGTTGACCTTTTCTTTGCTGCTTTCTTTTTAGCCATCAGGCATCACCTCTTTTGTTTTAGAAAGAGTTTTACGTTTATAAAGTTTTTCCTTTTGCTGTTTTTTTTGAAAAATTGTTTAAAATCATAAAAATCTCCGCCGCAGCAAGAAATAAAATTTAAAAAATAAGCAGCTTCTTATTTTCAAAAATTAAAAGCAGCGAAATCCCGGCATTAATCTCTAATTATTCTTCACGCAGAGTGCGGCAGGCCAGAAAATTTTTGCTTTCTCCATTCAGCTTAAGGCAGAAATTTTCTTAACCACTTTACCAACCTCCTCGAAGATGGCAGTTCGGCAATCATTATCATCTATTCTTGACCAAAAGATTTCTGCCAGCGACTGCATGTACCACCGCTGCTGCTCTTTTCCGCGGTTAAATTTTTTCCAAATCACGTCGCCGTATCTTGACAAATCATCTTTAGTAGTCTGAAAATTGCTTAATTTATCGGCAGCAGCAATTAGCAAAACATTAATTGGCGCGGTTTTCAGCCAATTGATGGTATGAAGCTTGCGGTTTTCCCAAGTGTCTTTTTTATCCGGCTCGCTTGTCCCAATAACCAAATCGGCAACGACCGGGCCAAAATTATTTACCAAATCCTCGTACTTGGCCGAAGTGTCCTCGAGGGTGTCATGAAGTATCCCGGCAGCAACAATTTGCTCTGAGCAGCCAGCTTCCAGAAGAATTTTTCCCACTTCCAGCGGATGGAAGATGTAAGGCAGCAAAGTTCCTTTCCGGTATTGGCTGCGGTGGGCCTTAGCGGCGAATTCAATGGCTTTAAAGATTAATTCGGTCATAACTTATTTTTTATAAGCTCTACTACTTAAAGATGTTGCTTGTAAATAATTAAGGGCATTAAAAGTGGTATAAGATTTGGGCTTGCTGGCTAATAGCTGTAAACCAACCACAAACAATCCTTCCTTAGCAACACAAGTATTAAAATAATTATCAGCTTCAATTATTGAACAAAATTGATTTTAATCCCCACCCTGCTGCAAACTGTGTTTTCCTTGACCTAAATTGTTAAATAAGAATCAGGGCTGTTTGACTGTATGTATAGCTCTCTGGAAAAAAGGAATTTGATAATTCTCGGCGGGAGCGGCTTTTTTGGGCAGCAATTTGTTGCTATAGGCAGGGAAAAATATAATCTTGCTGTCGTTGATGCAGCTACTCCCTCGTTACCGTTCCCAGATGTTCCTGTTGTGCAGGGAGATCTTTCTAATGATGAAGGTGCGTATCATGCTATCGAATCTGCACGCGGCAAGCTTCCGGAAAGAAGAGTTGATGCCCTAATCAACTTGGCAGCGAAAGTTTCCTATCTTTCCTCCCATGATGAACTATATGCAGCTAATGTTAAGACCGCCAGAAACTCTGCTCTTAACGCTGCCCGGTTAAACGCGGTATTCCTCCATATGGGGGCTATTGCTTCACAAGGCCACGTTCAGGGGCTGATTACCGAAGAACATCCTCTCGCTGCCGTCGAGCCCTACGGAGAAACAAAAGCTGAGGCAGAACGGGAACTGCATCAGTTAGCAAATGGCACCAAATTTTGCCACCTAGTGTTTCGCTCTACTGTTCCCATCGGTCCAGGATTGGAACGGTCGATAAATAATGCCATTTTTGAAACAGCTCTAGGCCCGATTGTCCCCTACCGTGGAACTAAAAGCACTTATGTTGCTACTGAAGACATTGCCCGCGCGTTCTTTTTTGCGTTTGAGAATTATGATGCCTTGGCCAAACCAGCTAAGACTATTGCTGACAGGGCTTATAACGTCGGAACAGCAGAAGGTATTGCTGATAAGGAGATGTTTCTGCATTTGGCGAAAATGATTCAGGGTCCTGAAGCCCAGCGATTAACTATTCCGACACCTTACGTTATGGCCTTGGCAGCAGGATGGGTAACTGAGCAATTTTACCGGACAGCTAAGGCGTTAGGAATTGACCTGCCACCTCCTCCGTTAGTTACTGGTATTGCCAAACTGACAAAGACCGGCCATGAGCAGGACCAAAGCAAATTTGAACATGATTTTGGGCGATTGGGTTTTAAGTTAAAATATAAAAGCGGAAAAGATGTGCTTAATCTGGGTCTTGTTCATAAGCTCAACGCTGATTGGCATGGCAGAATCGAGCCTACAATTGCAATCCGGCGCTTTGCCAGAAGACATCATTTGAAGTTAAGAAATTAAGGCAAGATTTTACCAATAGAAGTTATAGGTTTTTCAGGAGGCTTCTTAAATTTTGTTAGCTAACCTCTGCAACTCTCACAATCTTTAAAAAGAAAAACCTCTTTAAGGTCAAATATGGCTAAAACTGAAGCTGTCAAGAAAATAATTTATTCTCAATTGCTGCCGGAAGCTGACCAAGAGACTGAAACCAAGCAATTGATGGCTTCCCTGGAGCGGCTGGAGAAGGAAAACCAGATGATCGTCAGCACCTTAAGCCGGATAGAAGAAGAAAGCTCTATGCTCAAGGAATTGTTTAATAATGCCAATGCTGAATTAAGCAACTTGAGGAAACCGGCCCTGCTGGTGGCAGAAATTGTAAGCCTGCATGGAGATAAGGCTACCATCAAGCTGCCTAACGGCAATAAATTCTTTTGCTATATCTCCAAAGGATTAAAAGAGCTGCAGAGCGGCGATTCAGTGCTAGTGGATCAAAAATCTTTGAATATCGTTGATCATATTGCAGCTAATAACAATTATGATGTGGAAAAATTTGTGATCATGGAAAAGCCGAAAGAAAGTTGGGTAGAAATCGGCGGCCTGAAAAACGAGGTTCAGGAGATTAAAGAAGTGATTGAGCTTCCATTAAAAAAACCTAAACTGTTTAGGGATGTAGGCATCCAGCCGCCGAAAGGAGTATTGCTTTACGGGCCACCTGGCACTGGCAAAACTTTGCTGGCTAAAGCCGTGGCCAACAGCACGGATGCCACGTTCATAGAAGTTGTTGGATCTGAATTAGTTCAGAAATTTATCGGCGAAGGGGCCAAGTTAGTCAAAGACATCTTTGCCTTAGCCAAGCAAAAAGCTCCCTCTATCATTTTTATCGACGAGATTGATGCGCTGGCGGCCACCAGAATGGATACCGGCACATCTGGAGAGCGGGAAGTGAACAGGACTTTCATGCAGCTGTTATCTGAAGTGGATGGCTTCAAGCCGCTAGACAATGTGAAGATTATTGGCGCAACAAACCGCATTGATATTCTTGACCCGGCCATCATCCGCCCCGGAAGGCTGGACCGGCTGATTGAAATCGGCCTGCCTGATGATAAAGGACGGCTGGAGATTCTTAAAGTGCATACCATTAAAATGAGTTTGAAAGCTGTGGCCCTGGATAAGATTGTGGAATTGACCGGTGGGTTTACTGGCGCTGAACTGCGGGCAGTTTGCACTGAAGCCGGCTTTTGCGCCATCAGGGAAGCCAGAAATTATGTTACGCAGTATGATTTTCTTCTTGCAGTGGAAAAGATCAGGCTGGAAGATGAAGATGAACACAGTGAAGAGTTGTTTGGCTGATTAATTCTTTTTTTGGTTGATTAGTCAATTAATACTATGGGTTAATCCGATGTGCTTTAACAAATTGATCTAATCCTTTCCAGCAGCAGGGGGAATTCTTTATATCCGGCAAGAGAATTGAGATGCCCGCCATTTTTAATCAAAGTCATGGTAGTATTTAACTTCCGGGCTAAAAGTTCAGCTTGCCCTAAGGGTATATAGGGGTCGTTATCAGAATGGAACACCTGAAAATTCTGGCAATTATTTGTTATTCTTGCCCATGAAAAAGGCTGATGGGTAAAATTGGCAATTAAGGCATCTACAGGATGGCCTATCGGCCCTGATACTGAAGCTACTAAAAATGCTGCTTTAAAGCGGTATTGTTCTAATGCCCGCAGCAGGAAGGCCCCGCCTAAACTATGGCCAATAATCATTGCATCTTGATCAGGATTTTGTTTAAAAGTCGCAAAATATTCCAGCCAGCTGCTTAGTCTGGGGTAGCTTGAGTCGGGAAAATTCGGGACAATTACTTGATGCCCAAATTTGGTTAACTCCTTTTCCAGCCAGGGAAACCAATTTTCTTTAGAATGGCCGGCGTAGCCATGGATGATGAATATGGTAAACATCTTTCTTGAATCTGCAGTTAATCCTTCTTGAATCTGTGAACGCTCAGCAGTTACTACCGCAAGGTATAATTAACCTAAGGTGTTCACTTAATCATCGCGTTTTTCACTTTATTATCAAAAAGAGCTAATACTTAAAAAACCTTTCTTATAAAAGCAAAGTTTATAAAATAACTGGCTTTTTGCAATTAAATAGGTTAATTCCTAAAAAGTTGAGAATCGGAGGAACGAATAAAAATGAACGGAACTGTAAAGTTTTACAACAGAAAAAAGGGGTTTGGGTTTATTAGTGGAGAAGATGGGAGTGATTACTTTGTACATTTCACTGCCCTTCCCAGGGGCTTAAGCTTAAGAGATAATGATAAAGTTTCTTTTGAGCCTGCTGAAGGAGATCGTGGCTTGAAAGCCGAGAATGTCCAACTTCTGCAAAAAGCCAGTGAGCAAGGGGAGGATCAAGAAGCTGCTCCGGCTGAGCAAGAAGCATCCAGCGAAGGGGATGAATCTGTTCAAGAAGAAGATGAATCTGCTCAAGAAGAAAATGAATCTGCTCAAGAAGAAGATGAATCTGGGACTGATTCCGAGTAGAAGCAAACTTTTTTTATGCAAAAAATTTCGCTGGGTGTAAAACCCTGCCCTTTAGGGCGAAATTTTTGCATGCTAAAAATGCGTAGTTGAGAAACCGCCTCTTTTGAAACCTCGTCATTTATGGCGAGGTGAGGCGGTTTCACGCATTTTTATC
>DATDXK010000056.1:0-6106 GCA_035289345.1 Candidatus Nanoarchaeia archaeon | reverse complement strand
TTAAACAAATAACTCCGGTTATAGATAAAGCGGTAAAATTATATTTTTTCATCACAAACACTTAGGAATGGTTTTGAATATAAAAAGATGAGTTACCCCCCCCCGGGAATAAAATGACTAGAATTTTTACAAGCTTGATTTTCTCTTGCTGGCATCTTGGAATTTACTTCTGATCTCCTTGACCCTCTTTTCATTTAATTTGATAAGAATAGACTTGCATTTAACCAAGAATTCCGGGGTTTTCCGCATCATTTTATGGAATTGCTGATCTGGAACAGTCCTATCAATATAATACTGGGAATCAATTCTGGCCTTCAAGGAATCTTCAGTAAACTCTAATTCGATATTTTCAAAATAATCGTTTAGAAATCTTTTGGCAAATTCAATCGTGCAGGAATGAATTTCACATTTTACGCCTATTTTGATGAGAATGGCATAAAGCGAAAAATAGATAGTATAATATGCTGTTGAGATCTTCCAATCCTTAATGATATTCACTCTCATCGATTCGAGAGCTTCTTCAGCTTTCTTAATGTAAGCGCTAGCTAAATCTAAATTGGGCTCAACTAAACTTAATCCTTCCTTCTTCCCAATACACCATTTGATTTTATCCATTTTTAAACACAATGCGTATAAATTGTTCTGCGTTTATAAAAACAATATGGTTTTTTAATATCTCTTTCAAGAGAACATCTTTAGCTAAATTCTTCTCAAATATTTTGAGCGGATAATTTTTAATACTTATTTCTAGGCCAAAATTGGTTGAAACTCTTTTAATCTCATCTTGATCATAATTTCCAGCGACAAACAGGTCTAAATCAGAGTCTTCTTGCTCTAATCCCTTAACATAGCTTCCAAAAATAATCCCTATGCCTTTAATGCTGGAAGTTATTTTTTCTATAATCTCTTTAATTAAAAGTCTATTTTCTAAAAATGCAATTGCTTTATACTGCTCTACAAACACAAGATACTTTTTAGTGAATTCGCTAGGATTGATCTTAAAGTTCTTAATTTTTCCCTTTATTTTTGATTCAATAATTCCTTTATCCTCTAAATCCTCAAGGATAAGCTGGGCAGTTCTAGGGCTTATTTTTAATATCTTTTCAACCTCCCGGACATGATATTCCCTCTTAAAATTATTGGTGAATAAAGACAGCACCTGCAGGGAATTTTCCGTTATTCTAATTTTTTCATACATATGTATGATTAATAATACAATACTATATAAGCCTTGCGCTCGTTTGCAGCAAGGTCGCGATTATGCTGGAAATTATCCCGCCTTGGCCTAAAGGCCGGCTCTTTCTGCTTCTCTGTGCGTAATCCAGCCTTAAAAAAGTTCTTATCGAAGATTTAAACAAAGAAATATTTCTCACCAACTTTTATAAAACCTTAGCTTATAGTGTGCCTATGCCATCCTTCTGGGAACATGTCAACAAAGTACTGCGAGAAGCTGATATTATCATCGAAGTGCTGGATGCGCGAATGATTGAAGAAACCAGAAATAAGGAAGTGGAAGATAAAATTAAGCGCTTTGGCAAACAAATATTGTATGTAATTACTAAGTCTGATTTAATTAGCCAAGAAAAGGCCGAACAGGCTAAAAAAGCGTTAGCTCCCAGCGTATTTATTTCCGCTAAACTTCGCTGGGGAACTACTATTCTTAAAAAAAAGATTCTGGAGCTGTCCAAAGGCCAGCCAGTGGTAGTGGGAGTTCTGGGCTACCCTAACGTGGGAAAATCTTCTTTAATTAATGCTCTGGGCGGAAAGCATAAAGCTAGAACTTCTTCCGAAAGCGGATATACCAAAGGTGTGCAGAACATCAGGATTAATTCCAAAATTTTGTTATTAGATACTCCCGGTGTTTTTCCAAATAAAGAAAAAGATGTAGCTAAGCATGGCAAAATAGGAGCCGTTGATTATTCTAAAATTAAAGACCCGGAAGTGGCTGCTTTGACAATAATCAGCGAAGAGCTGGAATTAATCCGGGATTTTTACCAAGTTTTTGGTGATGAGCCGGAAGAGATTCTGGAACAAATTGCCTTCAAGCTCAATAAGTTAATTAAAAAAGGCCGGCCAGATCTGGAAGTTACAGCTAGATTAGTGCTGAAAGACTGGCAGACTGGCAAAATTAACTCTCGCAACCTTTAAATAGTTGCCTCTTTTGATTTCCAATGGAGGTATCTTTATGGGTAAATTAAATAAATTAAGTGAGAAAGGCGGATCTTGGTTTTACTTGTTGTTTAGATTACTGGTAGGAGTGCTGTTCTTTCTGCATGGATTAAGCAAATTCGGCGGCGGGCAAGCACCTGGAACCTTGTTTTTAGTAGCCGGAGTACTTGAGTTGGTGATTGGAGCAGGCGTCTTCCTAGGTTTGTTCACTAGAGGTTTAGCTTTAGTTGGAGCGGTTGAAATGCTGGTAGCTTACTTCATTGTGCATACCAAAAACGGGCTTAATCCCTTGGTTAACCAAGGTGAGCTGGCCGTATTGTTCTTTGCAGCATTTTTAGTACTGCTTACTTACGGTGCGCAAAAATGGTGCCTGGAGCAGAAATTGCTTAATAAGGAAGTGTTTTAAGCTTTTTTTTATTTTTCTTTTTCATATTTCTCTTCAAATAATTTAATTAATTTCTCAGCCGTTTTTTCGCCAATGCCTTCCACTTCAGTTAATTCCTGTTTGCCGGCATTAACCAGGCTTTTAATAGAATTAAATTTCCGCAGCAGGTTCCGGGCATTAACTACACCAATGGTAGGGAATGAAGAAACAATAAATTCCAGCTGTTCCACTAATGAAATTGGTTTTTTTTCATGATAAGAAAAATCTCTTGTTCCATCTTGCTCACGGTGAGCCATTACTGCCAGTAAGGCCGCGGTATCCTGCGAATCTTTAGTATATAGCACGGGAATCTTGAAGTCTAGCACAATGGATGACAACATCCCTCTGATGGCATTGGCATGAACATTTCTGACTGCATACAAGTCTTCTTCTCCTTCAATAACCAATATTGCTTTTTGAAAATTCTGCCGCAATTCTTTAACTTGGTCTAACAGGCGCCCATCAATGATCGAATTAACAAAATCAGGGACTTTTTTTAATTCCACGCCTACCGTTCCAGAGAGAATATAATCCGCTGAATTGAGCTGCTTGGTCCTTACCGACAAGCCCAAATTGATCAATTCCTTAACTACCTTATTATCTTTTTCGCGATGGTCAGCCAGAACCACAACCATCTTGTCCTGAGCCAGAAAGCGCTGCAGGGTAGGCTTATCCGTTGGCTGCAGGCTTAATCCTTTTTTTAATTGGTCCAAATTGCGGTGCATTCTTTTTTCTTTATGGTGGGAAGCCCAGCGATAGGTTTCATCTCTGGTTCCTTCAGTAACTAAGATCGTTACTTCACCGCTCTCTAACCGGCCGGTTCTTCCCCTTCTTTGGATGGTCCTGATGGCGCTGGGGATGGGCTCATAGAAGATAACTTTATCCACTTTAGGAATATCTAACCCTTCTTCAGCTACAGAGGTAGCAACAAGAACATTAAATTCGCCCGCCCGGAATTTATCCAGTATTTCACGCTGTTGTTTCTGTGAAAATCCCAGCCCATTTCTCTTGGTCTGCCCAACAAAAATCTGGCTGGAAATATCACCGCTGGACAACTTTTTAACGATTTGCTCTGCAGAATGCCTAAACTGCGTAAATACTATCACTTTAGCCCCCCTTGCCAATTGGACTATTTCCAGCAATCTGACCAGTTTGGGATGCTCAATGTTTTTACTTATCAACTCGCTGGTAAGATCGGCTGCGAATTTAAAAAATGGGTCTAGGGATAGATTCTTTACTGCTTTAATTTTAGAACTCAAGGCTTCATGATAAATTTTCTGGAAATAAGCCTCTAAAGAGGTAAGGCCTTGCGTCTCCAGCAATTCTGAGGCATGCTCTACTTTCAACGCTTCGGCAATTAGAGAAACTGAACGCAGCAAGGCAAAATCGCGAAACCCGGAATTAAGCTTGTTTTGGCATTGGCTTTGCAGCTCTAACAACTGGCCTTTAGATAAGTCTAAAGTATTGCAATAGCCTAATTGCTGCACTGCCAATAGCTTGCTTCTTTTGCAATCAAGCAGATTTTTTTGAATCGGCTTAAATAGTTCTGGAAAGACGACTTTGTCCCAATTAATCTTTATTTTTTGAATGTACTCTCTTACATCAGGATCTTTTTCCGTCCTCACTTCTACTTTCTCGATTTTTAAATTCCGGCAGATTTCAGTTATTTTCTCCAAATCGCTGCCGGGAGAAGCTGTTAAGGCCAAAATTCTGGCGGCTTTTGAAGACAAATCATATTGTTCTGCCAGCCAAACATAAGCGTAATCCTTGGTAGCATGATGAGCTTCATCAAAGATTAACAAAGAAACTTCTGCTAAAGCAATCCGGCCATTGATTACGTCATTTTCCAAGCCTTGCGGCGTGCTGATGATCACTTTAGCTGTTTTCCATAATTCAGCTCTTTTTTCTGGCTTAACGCTGCCGGTAAAGACCACTATTTCCGATTCTGGCATGTCTAAATGCTTCTGGAACGTAACAGCATGCTGCTCGCATAATGGCTTAGTAGGAGCCAGCATTAATACTTTCATCTGAGGATAAAGGTTAAAGCGCTGCGCTGCCAGCAGGAATGCTAAAGCCGTTTTTCCTAAGCCGGTCGGCAGCACGGCTAAGGTGTTATTGGCAGCAGCAGTGCCTAAAATAGTCTGCTGGTACAGCCGGGGGGTAAAATCTTTGATCATCAGGAAATTTTGATGGATTGAGGTATATAAGAGTTATGCGCAGTTGGCGAGTGGGTAGTGAAAATTTGGAAATTTATTTATAGGAGAATATAATCTGTTTAAAATATGAAATTAACCAAAATTAATACTGTATTGTTAATATTTGGACTGATATTATACTTTTTCCAGATAATTATTGCAACAACTAGCGCCTGTTCTCCAAATTCAGTGCTTTGCTTTGGCCCCAGAGGCGTTAATTTTTTAGGATTGAATCTTAATCTAGGTTACATATACACGCAATTCATCATTACTATAGTTGTATTAGGGATTACAACTCTCACCACTTTGATGATACATAAAACTAAACCTGAAATAACCAAAGAACAACTATTAAATTTTGGATTAACAATTTTTCTAATTTTATACCTGATTTCATCATTATTATTTTTTCTATTTTTAAGCTCTATTCAGTATTAATTTAAACTGAAGTTTTAAGCCCCGTTAAAATTACTGTAGCAAAATTTGTTTACCAGTAATAGTTATAACATAATCATCTGTCTGCCTGATGGAAACTTCTTCTAAATTGTTTATAACGATATCATTGCCTATCAAATAATATGAAACGTTCCTTAATTCCCTAATCCTGACTTTTTCTATTTCTTTAATTTCCACTACTTCAAACGGCACTTTACCGCTCAAGTGAGGGTTATTATCCTCAAACAAGCCCATAAAAGCCGTCTTAAACCCCTCTTCGGTCTTCCCTGGCTTTCTGCTGATAACTAGGCTTTTAGCCTTAAATGTTTTATTGATCATTTTTTAAGCCATGTTATTATTTGATGAAGCCTTCGCTTTTAAAGCTTACGGTTTATTTTTTATAATGTATAGCAACGGCTAATTGTAATCGATTTTTAAGCTGTTGCCATTTATTAAAGCTCTTCAATTTTAAAGCTTCCAACCAGCTTCTTTTGGTGCAAGTAATATGCTAATACACTTCCTGAGATAAAAAACAACAAGGAAAAAAGGCGGGAAAAGGGGGAAGCCAGAATAAATATTAAAACAACCAGAAGAATAGCCAAAGGAAATAATTTTGTTTTAGATTTTAATTGTTGCCCTAAATAAACTGTCCGGCCGGCAATCACCCCAGCAATAATGATGATTACATAAAATAATCTGGATTGCTTAAGCCATAAAGTAATGGTTAAACCAAGTACTAAAGCCAACAAAATGGCGCCCTTAACCCAGCTTTTTTCAATCATCATTTTTCTGAAGTCTTAAGCATTAGAATTATCGCTGTTAAAGTTATTGCGGCTACTGCTAGAATCAGGCCTATCCTGGTTTTGGAGAGCAATAACAGCCA
>DATDXK010000055.1:0-6943 GCA_035289345.1 Candidatus Nanoarchaeia archaeon | reverse complement strand
ATTGAGAAAGTTAAATCTGGCTACGACCTAGTGCTAGGCAGCAGATTCCAGGGAAAAATCCAGCATATGCCCTGGCTTAAAAGATTAGGAAATATTGCTTTCTCTTATGTCCTCAGCTCATTAACTAAAACAAAAATCACTGACTCAACTACCGGCTTTAGGGGATTTACGGCTGAGATAGCGCGCGAGATAAATTATATCAATACTTTTACCTATACGCAGGAGCAGATCATTAAAGCTGCCAAGCAGGGGTTTAAGATTACAGAGATACCCATTATTGCCAGAAAAACCAGAGCCAGCCGGTTGTTTAAGAGCCCGTTCCAGTATGCGCTGAAAGCCTGGATCAACATTTTTAGGATTTACCGCGACTATGAGCCGTTATTATTTTTTGGCAAGATTGGCACGGGCTTGTTTACGGCAGGAGTATTGCTGGGCTGCTGGCTGGTGTATCGATTTTTAACTTTAGGTTATGTTGGCAGAACACCCTCAATCATTCTTAGCTTATTACTTATTTTGATGGGCATCCAGATTGTCTTGTTTGGATTTTTAGCGGATATGATGAAAAAGTTAGTGTGAGACAGTTAGTTTAGTTCAAGGATTTTTTTTATTGAAAATTGTCGGGGTTTAATACCTCGGACTTTAGTCCAACAATTTTCAATCCCGAAGACTCGCCTATAACAGCGAGGAGCGTAATACCGGACCCTTTAGGGTGCAGATAGCTCCGAGCGGCGAGTTTTCGTTATTCTAAATGACAGAGAATGATTATTGGCTCATTGAAATTTATTATTAGCCTGTACCAGATATCCTATTTTTTGCGTTACAAAACTTAACCCCAGCAATACCACCATCACCGGCAATTTAGGGTCATCCCAGTATTTCTTAACCATATTTTTGGTTGACCAGAAGCGCAGCCGGTAAAAAATTCCAAAGGTGCTAACTTTTTTTTTGAAAAAATAGCTGCCTTTCCCCCTGGCGTAATGCCACTGCAAAAAGGTTTTAAGACTTTTTCTGGGCAGATGGTACATAACCATCTTTGGGCTATATTTAATCCTTAACCCATTTTTTAAAATCTTCATTGATAGATAAACATCATCAGCGGTAATTGTTAGATCAGGGTTAAAGGCGCCAATATTTTGGATTACTTTCTTCCTGAACGCGCAATTTCCTCCAGCCAGATGAGTAGTATATCCTTTTTCATCAACAGGCCACATGTTGTCAAACCCCAGATGCGCTCCACCTGGATATCCTAATCCAGAAATGCAGTCTCCTAAGAAAGTTGATTTAGGTATTTTAGTATTTCCGGTAACAATTGCTTCGCCGGCATTAATTTCAGCATAAATCTCTTCCAGCCAATTATAGCGGGCATAACAATCCGCATCAATAATGGCCACGATATCCGCAAGCGAGTTATTTATTCCAACATTTCTGGCTGCAGACAGCCCTTGGTGGGGCATATTAAATACATGAGCGCCATTAGCTAGAGAAATCTGTTCGGTTTCGTCTATGGAGCCGTCATTAGCAACAACAATTTCAAAATCATTAAAGGTCTGTAACTTCAAGGAATTAAATATGCCTTGGATGCAATGTGCGGCATTATAAGCACAAATAACTACTGAAATCTTAGGCTTATTTTGGCTCAAGTTTTTTGAATGGTTCAAGTTTCTTGAACTTTTCTTGTCCATATTTCATTGTCTCCAGCAGGCCTGCTTCTAGCTCAGTTTCAGGCCCCCATTCTAATTTTTCCAGGGCCTTATCAATTTTAAAAACACTATGAGCGATATCTCCGGCTCTTCTTTTAGCAAACCGTGGCTTTACAGCAGTATTAGTTAACTGAGAAAGGCGATTAAACAGCTCATTAATAGAAATCCTTTGGCCAGAACCGATATTAAAACATTCTTTATCGCCCTTTTCCATAGCACAGAGAATGGCATTTACTACATCCTTTACAAAAATAAAATCTCTCGTTTGGGTGCCATCGCCTTCAATGGTTGAAGCTGAATTGGTAAGCAGATTATTAATAAAAATAGAGATAACCCCTCCTTCCCCGCCAGATATTTGTCTTGGCCCATAAACATTGGCTAGCCGCAGCGAAACATAATTTAAGCCGGAAATTTTTAAGTATTGCTCCACTACATTCTTTGATATTCCATAATTAGATTCAGGATTTCTGGCATGCTCCTCATCTAGCGGAAGATATTGCGGGCTGCCGAATATTGCTGCCGAGTTAATATAAATAAATTTTTGGACTTGATAATTTTTAGCTAATTCGATTAAATTAAGGCTGCCCATAATGTTTGATCTAGCATCACTAACAGAATCTTTTAAGGAAAGCGGCACGCTTATTTGGGCAGCTAAATGGATTACTATATCGATACCGGCCTTGAAAATTTCTTCCACTACCCCGGAATTAATATCCAGCCTGTAAAAGATAGCCTTGGAGTTGATATTTTTTTCTGAGCCAGTAGACAGGTTATCAATAATAATAACCTCTTCATCTCGGTTTATTAAGGCATCAACCACCTGGCTGCCGATGAATCCAGCTCCGCCAGTAACTAGGATTTTCATAGAGAAAAGCTACGTTGAGGTATTATATATGTTATGGAATAAGTTCAATTGGTACTTTAATGGACCTTCAATTCCAGAAACTATCACCACTGATTAATCAGATGCCAAAGCTAAGCGTCTTTCCTCTGATCCAGCCAGGCTTGCATTTGAGCCTGATTTGCATCAGCATACCACCGATATCCTTCCCGATCGGTTATTGGTGGAACAAAAGGCTCAAAAACTTTCAGTTGAAAGCCCTTACAGCGGTCAAAGTATTGGGCCACTGGCAAAATGGGAAGACCTAAGTTTGCCGCAATTACATAACTGCCGGTACTGAATGGTTCCAGGTCATACGGGCCTAAGCCGTTGTATTTGCCGCTAGTTCCTCCTTCTGGATAATTAACGATCGTGGCCTTGGGATGAGATCTTATTAAGGCTTCAGTTTGATCCTGTAAAATGGCTGTCCTGCCAACCTTAATTATTTTTTTTGGGGGAACGTTTATGAAACCAGCTTGCCGGTGAATATCTCCAAAAATCTGAGGGAAGTCATCTGATACATAATACAAATTAGTTCCAATTTTATCTGCCACTGGCTTTAGTGCTGCAAAGTACATTGGATATGGATAAATCCAATCATAACCAGCTATATCTATCCCCAGATCTTCTTTTGGGCTTAAACCAAGAAGCTTATAAGCCCCAAAATGGTTAGTAGCGAGCAATACTGCCTGACCTGCAGGAAGTTTTGCCAAGTTCCCTGTGCTTTCCACAATCTCAGAATGCAACAGGCCTGAAACCTGAGTAAGGACCTCTTGAGTCCGCTGATGAATAAAGCCTGGATTAAAAACATTCTCAATCATTTCTTTAAGGTAATCTCTCTGGATAGTTTTAATTTCAGAAAATGCTTCCCTAACCCATTCTTCCCTAAGAACTTTCTCGCGGATTTTTCTGGTAATCTCTATCTCTTTAGGATCACCAAGATGAGGTTTTTTTTTAATTAAAGCGCTAATGTACTCGGGGCTGGTTCGATCCATTTTTAGTTGATTTTTTTCATTATGCCTGCTAGCATCCTCCTGTTATTGCAACCCCATAATATTTCCTTGCTTCTTCCAAACTTTCTAGGGATCCAATATCAAACCATGGTTCAGTAAAAACAAAGCCATTAAGTTCAGACTCCTTAACTAGTTTCTGAAGGATTAATCCCAGCGGATCGGTTGTTCCTTGTTCAATCAATTCTCTAATATGATCAACATCTTTTTTGTGAAAAATGTAGCAAGCGGTTGAAGTTAGTGCGCTTTTTGGTTCCAGTGGCTTTTCCTGAAAGTCAATGACTTTATCCTCTAATAAAACCGCCACGCCAAATTTTCCCTTCACTTTATCCAGATATTTTAAATCATATAGGGCAACAAGGGATGATTTTTTCTTCTTAAAAAAAGCAACATAATCTTTCAAGTTAAAGCCAAATAAGTTGTCTCCAGCAATAACCAAGAGATCCTCCTCTGAAATTTTTTCCTGAACAATTACATGGTAAATATCACCAATTGAGCCCAGCCGCTCCTGGTCCATTCTGGTCCCGTCATTGATTACTTTTAATCTGGAATCCTGTTTACTGTAAGACCAAGCCAGAAAATCCAGATAAAATAGCTCGTTGGTAACCACGAAAACATCTTCTATTTCGTCAATTGGCCTAATTCGGTCAAAGATGTAATCGATAATCGGCTTGCCGCCAATTTCTAATAATGGTTTTGCCTTATGTTCGGTAAGTGGATAAAGCCTGGTAGCATAACCGGCAGCGAGAATAATAGCTTTCATAGGGTTAATATAACTGGAAAAATCCTTTATATTAATTATGGAAGAATGATTTTAAAAAAGAAAAACTAAGGTTATTGAATTTTAACAAAATATCCAGAACTATCTATGTTATAAAAATCATGGAATGAAACAATCCCTATTAAATTAATAAGGTGGACAGCTAACCTGGGTTCCCGCGCAGTGCAGTACAACCAGGAACGGAAGTGACCTTAACTTCTAGGTTCGAAATGGTACTAGGTGAATTTCACCCCTATGGCCGTCCTGAAGCTAATTTCGCGTGGTTATTTATATACTTTGCGAGAAAAAAGGCTCTATAAAAAATGTAGTTAGCATCAATCTGCGAAGCACCACTATCGTTAAATATTCAGCTGACAAGAGGGTTGCCTCATCAGGAGAATGTCAGCCTTTACCTAACAGAATCTGGTGCTGAGCCATATGCTAACCGAGTGCAACGAGATTTTCTACAGAGCCGAGAAAAATGGATCTTTTGATTTTTCTTTTCATAACCATTATAAATAATTTATCCCACTACTTTAACTATAAAAAACCAAAAAATTTAATTATAAAAAAGATGTCAGGTAAAATCTCTCAACCGATAGTAGTAGCTGTTTCAGGAGGATTCGATCCGCTGCATATCGGGCATGTGCGGATGTTTCAAGAAGCCAAGAAAGCTGGTGATAAATTAATTGTTATCATAAATAATGACCACTGGCTAAGGAAAAAGAAAGGCCACGAATTTATGCCTCAGGAAGAACGTGTTGAAATTATTAAAGCCTTGGAGTGCGTTGACGAAGTTATATTAACCAATCATTCAGAAAATCCAGCAGATATGTCAGTATGCGAATCTCTAAGACAAATTAAACCAAACATTTTTGCCAATGGCGGCGATCGAAAGGAGGATAATACGCCGGAACATCAAGTGTGTGCTGAATTAGGAATAAAAATGATTTTTAACATCGGCGGCGGAAAGATTCAAAGCAGCAGCTGGCTGATTTCCAGGAGCAAGTGAATGGGGATAGTCACGCTTGGCGCTTTGAAAAATATTCATAGAAAAAAAATTATTGTTGCCGACGTGGATGGAACCATCTGTGAGAGCTGCACTGAAATATCACAGGAAATGGCTCAGCAGATAGACTGCATGGTCAAAGCTGGCTATCAATTTGCTTTTATCAGTGGAACGCCCATCCCTGAATTGAAAAGAATGATTTCCGGCAGATTAACTGAACAGCACCATTTGTTAGGAAATAATGGCACCAACTATGTTGCCTGTTCTGGCGGTGTTTTTAATCAGATTTATAATTATCCGTTTAATTCCGAAGAAAAACGGGAGATAATTGCCGCTTTTGAAAAACTTATAACTGCAGAACATTTAACCTCATTAACCACCAAGGAAGATCAGCTGCAAGATCGTGGCTCGCAAATAACCCTTTCCATCCTGGGCAGAACTGCCCCAAAACAATTAAAAGCGCAGTACGATCCAGAAGGTCAAATCAGGGCTAAGTTCATTACCTTCCTGCAGAAACACTTAAACCCAGAAAAATACGACATGAAGATCGGCGGAACAACTTCTATAGATGCAACCAGAAAAGGCCAAGATAAAGCTTTCGGGCTAAAAAGTTTCCTGGCTTACCACCACAAGCCATTATCTGAGGTTATCTTTTTGGGCGACAAGATTTATCCACATGGCAATGATTATGAAGCGTCTAAAATTGTTGACAGCATTGCGGTAAAAAACCTGGCAGATACTTTAGGTCAATTGAAGAAAATCCTTAATAAGGATGATCTCCACCAATAGTTATTTCTGCGACTCTTTAGAATCATTCCGCCAGCATCTTATTTAATTGCTCTACCACCTTAGCTTCAGAGTCCAGGATAACTTTTTCTTCCGCTGAAGGTATGGCTTTTTCCTGTGCTAATGGCATGGTTATTTCTCCTGCTGGAGGGAGTATTGCCTCTTCCGCTGGCAGTGTTGTTGCCTCTTCCAGTGGCAAATCGGCAGCAGTAGGCTCTCCTAATCTTTCATCAGCATTTTGTTCTGCATTTTCTATTGCGCAGCTAACTAATAAAAATGCCGCTGCCAGCAGCATTAATAGTTTAATTTTTAATCCCCCTCCTGGCAGCATAATTGCTTAATAACATTTTAATTTCCGATAAAGGCTTGCCGGAAAGCAAGGCTCGCTTCATATTAGTTATATCGGTGATAAAATTAGCCGCTTCTTCCGCAGTTAATCCCTTTTGCTCAAAATCATCTTCAACATACTCTTCCAATTCGTATAACAAGGCGTTGATGTACAGCCTCTTCTCCTGGCCGTGAGGATTTGTACGATATCCTGATTCGGCTCTAAAGCAGCTATCCTTTTCATCATTGGATAAATCATAACAATAGCCAGCGCGATCATAAAAATCCTGGCAAAGGCCCTGTATCGGCAGATCTAAACAAGCTTCAGGGATATCAGCGCTGCTGCTTTTTTCCAAACGGCATTTAATGCGCTTCTGTAATATCTCAAGGTCCTCGCATTTTTCTTCCACCGGCTGAATCACGGGCTGAGTTGTCCGATAAGTTGACGATCCTTTGGCAACAACTATTGAG
>DATDXK010000054.1:0-5885 GCA_035289345.1 Candidatus Nanoarchaeia archaeon | reverse complement strand
AATAAATCGTCTTGCTCTCACCAGCCAATAACTGGCTGCTTAAATTAACGATGATGGACTGAGCATCCAAGAGGACCTTAATTTGGCTGAAATCCATACCGCCTGCTGAGAAATTGTGGGTAAAATTAAGCACAGGGGTGAGGCCGTCATAAAACAGCACTTCGTTAAGTCCATTAAACGTTCCTTCAGCCACTTTCCCGCCGATGGTGGCATAAAAATTACTTATTCCACTAACGGTAACATTTTTCCAATTTCCACGCAGGAAATCAATCTCGTCAGCCACGCCATCTTGATCAGCATCAGTAGAATTAACTGTAAAAGAAACGGAATTGCTGGCGTTAACATTATTGAATGTATCATTGGCGATAATAGTTACCTGATAAGCCCCCTGCAGATTGGGAATAATTAATGAAGCGTTATACCGCCGGGGATCGGCTAAATTCGGACTTAAAAAAATAATATCAGTGGTTCCATTGGGGTAAATGATTTTGGCAGTGGCCGAACTTACAGCCGAATCATCAATTATATTGGCTGCCAATTCCCATTGCGAACTGACATTAATTATCGGTGGCCAAGCGGTAAGGGAAGTTATTTTGGGAGCATTTCTTTCAGTAAAAGAAATCGCCCAGTCATCTAATTCCCGCAGCGCAAATAAGTTCTGGTTTAATTTATCAACGTAAATTCTGGTGGCATCGATAGTTACATTATGGTCAAAAGCCACATTGCTAGCCAACAGAACACCATTGATGGTAATATTAAATAAGTAGCTGTCCAATGAGGCTATAATTTGCAAGGAAGCATTGTTTCCGGAGAGAGTGGCAATTTGCGTTAAGTTATCGTTCAACAGGTAGCCAAACCCTTCTTGGCCATTGAAACCGTTGCCTGGGCCGCCCCATTTCAGATTAACGGCCACCCCGGCAGTATCGCTGATTTCCGGATCAGCCATCGTGGCATTGTTTCCCAATTGCAGCCACAGCTCATAGTTGTTAGAATCGTCATTATCAAAATTTTCCCCTCGGGCAAAATTAAAAGTGAAACTCCAATTAATTATTCCCGAAGTTCTGGCCGTCAAATTATGGCGCAGCAGCGGCTTGTTTTTTTGGTTTTTGCTGTCAAAAACCAGCCGCTGGCGGGCAATTTTAATATCAGATTTGGTGGTGATTTCTACTTCTTCAGCCTCGGGAATTTGTTGCTCCTCCTGTCCTTCATTAGAATAATCTGAATCATCTGAGATTAAATCATCTGTTTCCTGCCAAGCATTGCCGACAGCGCTGGCGTCATTGCGGTTAAACGAATCATAAAATAATATTTCCCAAATTGGTGAAGGTTCTGCTTCCGCGGTTAAGCCGATAGCTGCTCCGGTGATTATTGCTTTATCCATAATTGTCCCTTTCTCTGCCGTTAGGTAAATAGAGAGAATCGTAACAAAGATTAAGACAAATATCAAACCATTAGACAGCAGCACATCTCTCTTCATTTCCAGAACCTCTTCAGGGATAAAGATTAGAATCAAATGAAGGAATATAAAACTTTGCTTGGTACGTGTTTAGAGCTGTCTAAGTCCATAGGAAATGAGGCCGCTTATTACCAAGGTAGAATTTTCTTAACTAGTTTACGATTATTGGATTTTTCAGTTTCATTCGCCCCACTTAACCACGATTGGTTAAAGGCGGTGACAAATCCAATGAACCTAGACAGTTCAATCTAGAACCTTTGCTTCGCAACTTTAATAAATAATCTCTTAGTAAAGCTGAAAATAAACTTATAATCATCGCCAGCAAGGGGGCCTCAGCCCAATGAACAAATGAAATTATTGCGTCCGCAAGTTGCGGTAAGAAACAAAGACCTTACAGAGGAGCTGCTGCGATTGAAGTTGCTGTCTGCCGACGTTGTCGTTTCAGACCTGGATTACACTGATGCGCAATATTCTCCTGCTGAAGATATTGCTTTCAAAAGAATCGGCGTAAATTCTACCACTCAGGGCTATTTAAAATATTTTTGGTGGAGCATCTGGACAGGGTTAAACTTAATTTCAGCCTTCAGCTCCCCGGAAGTGGATAAAATGCTGGAAAAAGTCAAGGAACAAACTTTTTCTGATTATAGCCGGATTTTTTTAAGAAAACCGTCAGCTGAAGCTGAAGAAAAAAGCGATGCGGCATTAAAGTCAGCAGTAAATCAGGAAATAAGCACCCTGCTTACCCCAAGCTATCTAAGCCGTTCATTATTCCCGGGAGTGAAAGAATTTTACCATTTGCTTCCAGCCAAGAAAATGTATTTATCACGAAACATTCATCCAGTGGTGAAGGCCTATGCTGGTCATCTTGGTTTTGACGGGTTTGAATTCGAAGTTAAAGACAAGGAGCTAGCGCTGGAAACTTTGCTTCAGAACAATCGTTCCAGGAGACGAATGATAATTCGCTCTGATGGCCCGGCCGAAAATGAAATGATAAGTGCGGCCAGATTCTATCAACGGCAAAAGCTCAGCTACCTAGACGACTTGCTGGTCATTAAAAGATCTTTAAGCTTAAATGATGATTTTAGCCATTGCGATGTTTTAGTTGGCTCAAATGATTACGGGTTAGTGGATATTATGGCAGAGCAAAAACAAGGATACAGGGGGAATGGTTATGGCAGCTGGAAGAAATAGTTGAGGGGGATAGTTGGGATAGTTGGGATAGTTTCAGATAATTATCGCAACGCAATGGTGAAAAGAATGGACCTGCCGGGAATTGAACCCGGGACTCCCGATCTTTAGGCTGGAGATAATTAACCTTTAACGTCTTATCCGCCAGTATGCCAACCGAGTGTTTTACCTCTAGACTACAGGCCCGCCACAAGGCTGAAACGGGGGTTAATTATTAATCTTTTGCCGGCAATTTTGGCGTCGTTTGCAAATTGGCGGTTGAAGGAGAAAAGCTTGATTTAGAAATAGTGGATAAAGTTGAACAGGCTCTTAAAGAAACTTATAAACAAAAACAGAATGTATTGAATGATTTTCTTTGCAGATACAATCCTTAAATAACGATTGATTTAAGGATTATGCAAAAAATTTCGCTGGGTGTAAAACCCCGCCCTTTAGGGCGAAATTTTTGCATGCTAAAAATGCGTGGTTGAGAAACCGCCTCTTTTGAAACCTCGTCATTTATGGCGAGGTGAGGCGGTTTCACGCATTTTTATCATGATTTTTTTAATCTTAAGCTAAGATACAATTCTCAAAAACCAAAACTTAATAAAAACTGAAGACTTCTCTGAAATCATGAATGAAGAGGTAAAAAAAGAGATCATTGCTGATTTAGGAAGAACGGCGGAAATCATGGTGGTGAAAGATGCCCGGGACTTGGAAGAATTAAGGCAGTTAAGCGAGCATTCCATTGAGCACATTGCCGTGCACAAGGATTTAGATTTGGTTTCAGTTACGGTATTAATTTATTCTTTATACAAGATAGAGAACAGCCTGCAGGAAACTGCTCGAAAAAAAATCGTTGCTGCCCTGCGCAGCGCGGTCCAATCCCTTGACAGCAGTCGTTTAGGCAGTTATAATTCTTCCATCAAAATGCTGTTTGCGCTGGTCCGCAGCGGCAATGCTAAAGTTAAAGAGCATCTGCAGGATGTGCTGGATGCGGCCAGAATCAAGAAAGGCACGTCCTTGCTGCATCATGGATTATCGATTGGCCAGGCTGCCGGGTTAATGGGCTTATCTAACTGGGACCTGCAGGCTTATGCCGGCCGGGCCAATTTGCTGCAGCAGCATACTGAAGTGATTCCAGCTAAAAAAAGGTTAGCTCTGGCCCTGCAGCTGTTTGGTGTAAAATGAAACTCTCCCCTTCCTCTCGAGAGGTGGGGCATCAACCACGTGAACAAATGAACCAGCTATTTTTTGATTCCGGGCCAATAATATCTTTGGTAATGTCTCGCTTAGGATGGCTGTTGCCCTTGTTGAAACAGCAATTCAACGGAAATTTTTATATCACGCCGGCAGTAAAGCATGAGCTGGTGGATCGGCCGATAACCATCCATCGCTTTGAATTTGAGGCGTTGGAAGTTCTTAAATTAATTAGTGAAGGTGCGTTAACGGTCTATGAAAATGTTCCTTGGCCGCTGGTGAAAAAGCTATCGGCCTTGGCTGACAATTCTTTCTCGATTAATGGGAAAGCGCTGGATGTGGTGCAGGAAGGAGAGCTGGAGTCGGTAGCCTGCGCTTTACAGGAAAATGCCCCGCTGGCCATAGATGAAAGAACCCTGCGGATGTTTATTGAAGACTGTTTGCGGATGAAAGATCTGCTGGAAAGGAGATTTCAAAAAAAGGTACTGGCTAATAAAACAAATATGCTTGACTTTAATAAGCTGGTTAAGGGAGTAAAAATTATCCGCTCGGCAGAATTAGTGGCCGTGGCTTACCAGCTGGGATTGCTGCAATCCTACGTTCCAAAACTCAGCCGAGGGAATGATATTTTGGTAGAAGCAGTGTTATGGTCCACTAAATATAATGGCTGCGCAATTACTGAACACGAAATAGATGAGATTAAGTCCTCATTGCTCAAATCTTAGTTGTCTGTCAATTAAAGCCAAAAAGAGATTTAATAGGTACTGACAAAGTAAAAGTTTTTAAAGGTAATCTTGATAGTGTTATTAGTAATGCCCAAGAAGTGTGTAGATTGTAAGGCTCAGGCTGTGTTTAAGATAAAAGACACCTCGGAGTATTATTGCGGGGAATGTGCTGAAGAGCATTTTGCCGATCTAAGCCTGCTGGTTAGCGTAGAGCAGGAGGCTTTAAAATTAAAGGACATTTTAGATAATCTGCCAGATGAGTTACAGCCAAATTAATATCGGTCCAGTTAAGACCTCCAGGAAAGAATTAGTAGATATATTTAAAGCCTGGATCGTCTTATCTTTGGCTTTTGCTATCGTCTATGCCGGCGCTTCCTTATTTCGTGGAGAAATTGAACGCGTCTTTTCTGCCAATTTTGTGGTTTTATTCTTGATCTCTTCAATCACTGCGGGATTAGGTTTCCTGCTGCATGAATTGGCCCATAAATTTGTCGCCCAGCGCTATGGATGTATGGCTGAGTTCAGGGCTTTTGATAATCTGCTGTACTTAGCCTTAGGTCTGGCAGCAGCTGTCGGCTTTATCTTTGCTGCTCCTGGAGCTGTAATGATCTCAGGAAGGGTGACCAGAAAAGAAAACGGCCTAATCAGCTTGGCCGGGCCCTTAACTAATTATTTTTTAGGGATGGTCTTTCTGATCTTGCTGCTCCAGTTGCCAGCTTATGGTTCTATTTTCCAAATTGGCTTCTTCATAAATTGGTGGCTGGGATTATTTAATATGATTCCTTTCGGTAACTTTGATGGCAAAAAAATCTTGGAATGGAGCCGATACGCTTGGATAGCCATGGTGGCAATAGGAATTTATTTTGTGTTTTTCTTCAAGCCAGGGATAATTTAAATGGTACGATTACGGGCTTTTTCCGTCGCTAATCACGACAATATTTAAATACTAGTATACATTATAGGACACAGATGGTATTTTTTTATTTTAGAAAAGAGGGAGGGATAACTGGTTTTTTTCTGTTGGGTAATATTTCAAGCAAAAATTTTTTAAGCGGGATTAGTCTCAGTTGTCTTTCAAAAAAGTAGGTGATATCATGAAACAGCACGTCTTCCAAGAAGTGAAGCGTTTTAAAATACAGAGATGTTGTAAGGGATGCAGCAAACGAATCGTGGTGGAAAATGCCAACCGCTATTACTGCAAGGATTGCCGGGGCTATTAAGCCATTTTTTTATTTTTTGTAATTTTTACGGGGTAGGTTATCAGAAAATTATCCGTACGTATTTAGTTCGACCAAAATTGGAATAAACACCTCCAGCGTTGATTATTCTCTTTTTGG